>DUUU01000050.1 GCA_012841485.1 Armatimonadota bacterium | reverse complement strand
GCGCGACGTGCCGGAGCACACAACATCGCGGCGGCTCTCCGCACGTACGCCGGTCGGTACAAGCAGGCAGTCACCATCGTGCTGACCGCCGGGCGGCCCCGAGACCGCTGAATGAAATGACCCTGCCCTGGATTGGGCGCAGCTTCGCGGGGGAGAGACCGTGGCGGTGTTCGGATGCGGGCCGGTGGGCCTGATGGCGCAGAAGGCCGCGTGGATTCAGGGCGCCGGGCGAGTCATCGGGATCGACATCCAGGAGTACCGCCTGGAGATGGCACGCAAGGTGGCCAACGCGGAGACGGTGAAGGGAAAAGGCGACCACGTGGTGCAGGCGATCCGCGATATGACTGAGGGCCGCGGCGCCGATGTCTGCGTAGATGCCGTCGGCATGGAGGCGGATATCGGGGCGCTTCGGAAGGCAGCGGCTGCAATCCATCTCGAGGCCGGCACCATCGACGCGCTGCAGACCGCGATCCGCGCGGTGCGCCGGGGTGGCGCCGTTCCCGTCGTAGGCGTCTACGGCACCAGCTATGACAACTTTCCCTGGGGTCAGATCTTCGACAAGGGGCTTCGCTTCCATGCCGGACAGGCCCCCGTACACTACTACATCGACCGCCTGATGCAGCTGATCCTGGAGGGAAAGGTGACCACGCACGACATCATCACGCACACCCTGCCCCTCTCCGAGGCGCCCAATGCCTACCGCATCTTCAACGAGAAGGAGGATGGGTGCGTGAAGGTAGTGCTCAAGCCCTGAGATGTGGAGCGACGGGGCCGCGGATCGAGGCGATGCGCCCGGCTTGAAGCTCGCGGCAGACGCACTGCCGGCGGAAGCCTCGCGCGTTACGCTTCGCGCTTTCGCTGGTGCGAGCCATACCCGCTCCCTGGGCGGCGCCCGATGCTTTGCAGCTTGGCGAGGAGCCGGGCATGAGCCTCAGCGGGCGTGTCGGTGGCGCCGGCCTTGCCCGGATAGAGCGCGTAGCGTTGCCGATAGCCGAGCTCGGTTACATTCGGCATCACCACGTTCGCGCCCCGCTGGAGGGCCAGAAGGCGGCCATCAGGAAGCAGCGTCTCCATCGCGGTGGTCGCGGGAATGTTGATATCCGGCAGAAGCAGGCGGGTGATCGCCATCGCCTTGCAGCTGAGCGCGAAGCTACCGTTTGGACTGCCGGCCAGCGGCGTGTCGGCGTTGGCGATGAAGGGGCCAATGCCAATCATGTCGGCATTCAGGTCGCGAAAGAAGAGGATGTCGTCGGCGAGAGACTCCAGGCTTTGCCCGGGGAGACCCACCAGACAGCCCGTTCCGACTTCATATCCCAGGTCACGGAGGTCATGGAGGCAGCGCACGCGGTTGTCCCAGTCCATGCCGGGATCCATGGCCCGGTAGAGGGCGCGGTCGGTCGTCTCGATGCGCAGGAGGTAGCGGTCGGCGCCGGCCTCCCGGTAGGCCTGATACACCTCGCGCGGCTTCTCGCCCATGGAGAGCGTCACTGCCACGTCGAGTGCCTTGATCCGGCGGATGAGATCGCACATCCGATCCACAGGCAGGATGTTCGCCTCGCCGGATTGAAGTACCACGGTGCCATAGCCGAAGGAACGAGCGGTTTCGGCGCAGGCGAGAACCTGCTCCGGCTCCAGGCGGTAGCGCGCCAGGCGGTGGTTGTCGCGCCGCAGGCCGCAATAGAGGCAGTTGCACTTGCAGCGGTTAGAGAACTCGATCAGCCCGCGCAGATGGACGGCATCGCCGACATAGCGCGCGCGCACGCGGTCGGCCGCAGCGTAGAGCGCGTCATCACACGCATCCGTCTCCAGCAGGGCAACGATCTCGTCGCGGGTGAGGGAGTGCGTCACCTCCGCCTCGGCGAGGCGGGAGGCCAGATCGGTTGTGCTGCATCTTTGTGCGTTCATGCTCTGCGCTTCCTCCCTCCGCTTGTGTAGTTGCGTGGACCGACCGATCTCGGGAGGGCAGCGCGGGCGATAGGCACCCGCGCTACCCAGGAGCTGCAGGAGGAAGAGGGCGGTCCCCAGTTGGGGTGAAAGGGGTCCATATGGGGCAGCGCGCCCTCCCCTCTTGCATCAGGCGCGCCCGTTGCGCGCGCTCTTCACGCTCGGCGGCGC
>DUUU01000548.1 GCA_012841485.1 Armatimonadota bacterium | reverse complement strand
GAACTTGCGCGCGGAGATGACCACCTGGTGGTAGTAGCTCGTCTCCGCCATCATGTAGGTGAGCCCCGTCTTGCGCACCGTCTCGGCGAGTAGCTCCGCGTCCTCAAGGGTAGTCGCCGCCGGCACGGCGCTCATGACGTGCTTCCCCGCGTTGAGGCACGCCACCGAGTGGCGCGCATGATCCGGGGCGCCCGTGAAGAGGGCCACGGCATCCACATCCTGATCCTGGAGCAGCTCCTCCAGCGTAGCGTAGGCCGTGCCACACCGGTACACCCGCTGCAGCTCCTCGCGGCGATCATCCCTCGCTTCGCACACCGCCTGGACAATGCACCCGGGATGCTCGTGCCACTGGAAGGATGCGCCGAAACGGCCCCCCACCACCCCGATCCGTATCTTCCGGTTACGCTTCATCGCTTACCCCCTCGCCCGAATCCCCATACAACACAATGGCGACGGGCACGAGGGCGCCATCGCCTTTCCCCTGGGAAACGCCTGGTACTGAGAGTATTCCCTCCCGTGCCAGGCTCATCCTCTCCATCGCCTTGCATCGGGGATAGTGTCAGGAAGGGATCCCCTCTCGGCAGGCGAACTGCATCAGGGGCGTCTGACTGAGGCGATCCCATGCGTGCCCTCACCGACGCCGTCCTGGCCCTTGGCGCTCTTTTTCGCCGGCTCGCGGGAGCTCCGCTGGCCCGGGCCGGTCTCACTCGCCAGGCAGCCGTGGGCGCGCAGAGCGCCCCTTCCGGACTCAGAAGCCGGCGGCCTCTCCGCCGCGCACGCTATCGGATGAAGGAGACGTGCGATGCTGACGACTGAGGCGTGGATCAGGCAACTGCGTGAGGAGATCACCAGCCTGCGCGAGGAAGGCGCCGATGTAGACGCCGCCGAGCGCCGGCTCGATGCCATCGCCGGCGGCGACCTCGACCCGTCGCACCTCCCGGCGCTGCAGGCCGGTCTGCAAACCCCTGTGACCCGGTCCGATTTCCCCTATGCCGAGCCGGTTGCCCTGGAGGAGATCCAGATGCTCCGCCCCGAGGGCCCGCGCAGCCTGCCCGTCTGGCTCCCGCCGGACCTTCTTTTCGACCGCATCTACGGCGGATGGCTCGGTCGGGCCGCCGGGTGCCTGCTTGGCAAGCCGGTGGAGGGCTGGAAGAAGGAGGAGATCGAGGAGACCCTGCGTTTCTGCAACGCCTGGCCGCTTTCGGATTACTTCCCCCCGGTGCCGGAGAATGACCGCGGCCTCGGCTATCCCCCGCACGCCACATCCTGGCTGCGCGGCCACATCACCTGCATGCCCCGCGACGATGACATGGACTACCCGATCCTCGGCCTGCACACGCTGGAGGAGAGCGGGCCACGCCCCAATGCCGCGACCATCGCGGGGCAGTGGCTGGTGCATCTTCCCTACCATACGGTGTACACCGCCGAGCGCGTCGCCTACCGCAACCTGGTGAATGGAATCGAGCCGCCCCTCTCCGGACGCTACCGGAACCCCTATCGAGAATGGATCGGGGCGCAGATCCGCGCCGATCTCTGGGGCTGGGTCAATCCGGGCGAGCCAGAACGCGCCGCCGCCATGGCCTATGCCGACGCCGAGGTCTCGCACATCAAGAACGGCGCCTATGGCGAGATGTTCTTCGCGGCCATGCTCTCCGCCGCGTTCATTGTGGACGATATCGAGGAGGTGATCGCCATCGGCCTCTCCGAGATCCCGGCCGAATGCCGCCTCGCTGAGGCTGTGCGCGACGTCCTGGCCTGGAGCAAGGAATCGTCCGATTGGGAAGAGACGTTCCGGCGGATCCGCGAGAAGTACGGGCATTACCATCCGGTTCACACCATCAACAACGCTGTGGTGGTCCTCATGAGCCTGCTTCACGGCCAGAAGGAGTTCGGGAAGACGATCAGCATCGCCGTCATGGCCGGCTGGGATACCGACTGCAACGGCGCGACGGCGGGCTCGGTGCTCGGAACCCTTCTGGGCGCCAAGGCGCTTCCAGAGGCCTGGGTCGCTCCCCTCAACGACCGTCTCCACTCAATCGTCACCGGCTTCTCGGAGACGCGCCTCTCGGAGCTTGCCCGCCGGACGTGCGCACAGGTCGAGAAGGTGGCAAACGCCCAGGGATAGGACGCGGGATCGGGCCCCTCGCGGCCGAGCCGCACCGACGGCGTTCTGGAGTACTCTGATATGCGACAGCTCTCATTTGCCTCACTGCCCGAGGGTGGCACGCCCCCGGAGTGGCGGTTTCCGACCGGGGCCTGGGGAGGACGCGCGCTCTCGCGCCCCACGGTGAACCGTGCCCGCTCGGTTGTCGTGCGCTCCGAGCGCCATGTTGCCTTCCCTGGAATCTGCAAGACGAGAAGCGGCGCGCTCCTTGTTGTCTACCGGGAGGGCTACGCGCACGCGAGCGGCAATCCGGATGACGGGCGGATCATGCTCACCCGCTCGTGCGATGGAGGCCGGAGCTGGGAAGAGCCCGTCGTCGCCTACGACGACCCGGAGTTCGATGATCGCAACGCCGCCATCTCCTGCATGCGCGACGGCACGGTCGTCCTCATCTGGGATAAATACCTGCACGGCAAGCACCATTGGGCCTGGCTATCGACCAGCCAGGATGAGGGCCGGAGCTGGTCTCCCGCGATCCGGGTGAGCGACACTCAGGATGTGCACACACGCAGCCCGGCGATTGACCTGGGCAACGGGAAGTGGCTGATCCCCTACTCCGAGTCGACTGATAGCCCCACCGTGGCCACCTTCTTCAGCCACTTTGACCCTGCCTCGCATGCCTTCGACGAGGTAGCCGTCACCCCGCGCGGGCAACGCAACATCGCCGATGAAGTGTGCGTGACACGCGCGCCCAACGGTGATCTGGTGGCGCTCATCCGCTCAAACACGGACCCCGTTCTCTTCCAGATCGTCTCCCATGACGACGGAAGAACGTGGTCGCCGCCATGGATGACCACGATCCCCTCGCAGTTCACGCCAGCGGATCTGATCACCCTGGAGAACGGCTGGCTCCTCTGTGGCTTCTCCTTCCGGGAACGGCGCAATGAACGCCTGGTCGTCTCTCGGGATAACGGCGTGTCTTGGGACGTGGAGAATAGCGCCGATCTCTTCGTGGCCACCCCTAGTGTCAGCGACCGCTCCTATCCGGCATTGGTCCAGCTCGACCCTCAGACGGTCGGCGCCGTGCTCTACGAGACCGCGCCCGCGCCCGAGGGCGGTGCGATCTACTTCGTGACGGCGCCCCTCAGCGCGCTCTCCGCGCCGAAGCAGCCCGTGCTCTACCAGGGCGATCTGAACGCCGACCCTGCGGTCGCACTCTTTCCAGAGACGGTAGCGGGCACGCCCGTCGAAGTGGCCTACCGCTTCACCGGTCGCTTTGGCCCTCCCCCCAACGCCGCGGGCCTGCTCCTCGAGTATAAGGATGCGCAGAACTACACGGCGCTGGAGTTCCAGATGGGCACCTCCGCCGACCGGCAGTCCCTTCCGACCAACTACGTGCAGCTCGTGCGTTGTGTCGCCGGCCAGCGCGAGGTCGTGCAGGGCCAGGAGGCGCGCGAAGGGCAGTACGACACCGGGAACATGCACCGCCTGGGCGCCCGACAGGAGGGCGACGAGTGGGTGATGCTGCTAGACGGCAACGCTCAGCTTCGCGTGCCCCTCAGCCTCGGAAGACCCTGCGGCTTCTTGGTCCGACGCGCGGCCGTAGCCCTCTACGAGGCGAGCTGGCTTGAGGCGCCGGAGAAGCCTTCTCCAAAGGCGCGCTAGAGGGCGCTCTCCAGCGCACCCCCTGGCGGCACCTTCATGG
>DUUU01000547.1 GCA_012841485.1 Armatimonadota bacterium | reverse complement strand
GGAGCTGGAAGCTCCGCGCGATTCACGCAGCACTGGGCCCGGAGAAGGCAAGCCAGGAGGCGCGGAAGGCGCCTCCTGGATCGTGCGGGGTTACTCCCCTACTCCGTTAGCAGGCTCAGACGACCGAAGGGCGAGGCATCCTTGCCGTCGCCGCAGATGCCAGGGGTCCACTCCATCCAACCGCGGAAGCCGTCGCCATCGGCGTCGTTGATCGTGAAGGAGAAGCCGAGGCAGCCACCAGGCACAGGCATCGTCTGGCCCACCTCCGACCAGGGGATCGCGGCTTCGTAGACGAGGCCGCCCGGCACGCGCTTGACCACCAGTGTCCCTGTGGTGACCGTGTGTTCATCTGGCAGCCACTTCCAGATGAGCGGGCCGCCGGGCGCCAATGCCAGGCCAAACTCATGCACGCCGTCATACCCCGGAGTGGGTGCCGGACCGGAAGGCCGGAAGGCGATCTGGATGCAGTCTCCCCGCCAGATCTCCTTCTCCCGGTAGGTCTGGTCGAAATGGTCGTCGGTGACTTCGGCAGCCACGTAGAGGTTCTTGGCATCCCAACCCACGCGCACCTTGCCAGCGAGATCCGCCGCACCCTTCCATCCGTTCACCTTCGATTGCGCCTTCGCATCTACGGCGATGGGCTCCACCCCCTGCCACTCAGAAAGGTCTCCATCCAGAGTGGGAGGCTGGGCAAACCGTCTGGCTTCGGCGGCCGGGCGCACCGGCGCCACGGGAACGCGCCGCTCCGGTTGGGGAGTGACGATATCGGCGCGCACCATGGCCGCGCCCGCGGCATCCTCGGGCACCTGGCAGCACACCGGGAAGGAGAGCACCTCGCCCGGCTCCAGCCGGTCGATCATCAGCGCGCGCCCAGGCTCCACACTCCAGGACGCCGGCAGGTGGAGAAGCAGGCGCAAGTCGGTGACCGGCTTTGCTCCTCCCCAGACGCGCACGTTCAGCTCACTGAGCTCGCCCGCGCGCGGCGGGGTCACAAAGCGCACGTCGGTGCGCGGCGCCTGCGGAAGCTCCTCAGCGGTGGGCGCTGCCTGGCCGTCGCGGTCGATGCGAGCGCGAATCGCGGGCGCCTGTCCGGGGCGGACAGGCACGAGGTCCAGCACGCGGATCTCGCGCGGACCGAGTGCCTGGGTCAGCGATTCGTCGTTCGCCGATACGAGCGCGATAGGGGCCGCCGTTTGGCCTTTTCCTGTTCCTGGAGAGAGACGACGAACCACCCATTGGCCGCTGCCGGACAGTCCCCACGCCCTCGGCTCGAAGCGGAAGGCGTAGCGCTGGAAGCTATCCGAGAGGTTGGCTATCAGGAGTCCGACGCGGCCATCGCGCGCGCGCCATACCGTTCCGAGCGTGGCGGGTAGCGCCGCGGGAGCCTTCCCACGCCCCGTTGACCACTCTGCTTCCAGCGAGGCCGGAAGCGTGATCGGGTGGAGATCCCCGATCAACTCACCCGTGACCACGAACTCCGCGGCTACCGCCCGGTAGCGCGCCACTTCGCGCAGGTACTCGGCGTTTTCACGGTTGGCCGGATCGAGCAGTTCGAAGCCCATCCAGCCTGGCTGGCATCCCCACAGGAAATCACGTCCCTGGACCATCCGGAAAGCAAGCGGGTCCATCGTGCGCGCAGGGCTAGAGAAGTAGAGCGTGTAGCCGCTGTAGACGGCGGTCATCATCGGGATCTCGGCGTCGCGGCGCGGATTCCAGACCAGGAAAGCATCCACGTTATCCATGTAGGGCTCGGCGTTGTTCTCCGTGGTGATGCCCACGCGGCCGGCGGTCTGAGCGCGCACGCGGTCGAGCATCTCCCGGTAGCCGTCCACCCAATGCCGGCCACCGCCCAGCGGGTGCCCATGCGTGGGATCGAAGCAGAGCTGTGGCCTGGCCGCGCCAATCTGGTCGAGGTAGATGGCATTCACGCCACACTCTCGGATCAGGCGTCCGATGATCTCGTTCACCTTCTCCTGCCACAGCTTTGTCGTGGGGCACATCGGCGCGAGCTTGGCGCCGCTGCCATACTCCTCAATATAGGTCGTCGTGCCATCCGGCTGCTTGCACGCGGCGGCACGCCCCACCGCGAAGTTATCATTCGCCGTATCCCATAGCCGGCCGTTGATGTAGGGCATGGCAATGATGCCCTCTTTGACAAGCTCGCGCACGCCCTCGGCAAACCCGGGCTTTGTGGGGAAATAGTCGGGATAGTGGACGTCGAACGGGATCTGATGCCAGTTGTACCAGTGGACGCCCATCGGCACGCCGAACAGGCGCTTGGCCTCAAGCATCCGCGGCACCACCTGCTCGCGCGTGCCGCTTGCGAGCATCCAGAGACCCAGGCGCTTCATCGCGTCTGGCATATCCTTGCGTGTGGCCACCGGGCCGCGCTTGGTCCACGGCTGTTTCAGCGCCCACTCGCGATACCGTTTTGCTCCCTGCCACCAGTCGCCCTGATAGACACCAATCGCCACCGGAAAAGGCGCCCGGAAATCGGACCCCGGCACTCCCATCCCTTCGACAGGAGTGATGAGACGGAATTCGCCGCCCGGCGTGAAAGCAAAGTGCTTGGGGCTGGCGCCCGGGTCATGCGCGGCGAGATAGAGGCCATGCTCCCTCTCATTGACCAGGAGGAACTGCATCGGCCAGTCGGCGCTCGGGTAGGCGCCGAAGATTTGCGCGCTGGCGCCGCGGTAGAGGTAGCCCCAGTTGCCCCGCGGCACCGCCACGTCCGACATCCCCTTCTCGGAGAGGCTGGCAAAGAGGGGGAAGTGTACTTCCCAGAGTCCATAGCGCTCGCTGGAGTTATCCACCTCGATCCGCCACAACGACATTCCAGACGAGGCCTTGGGCAGGTCCACCGTAACACGGACGCGCAGCGCCCCCTTCTCCTCCCCGGCGTCGATGCCCTCCCAGGTGAGCTGCAGACGCTTGCCCTCCTTCGAGGGCGTTTCAGCGGCAGAGCACCGCGCCGGCGCCGTGTTATCTATCCTCAAATCAGGCATGTCGGGGCCACGCAGCACCAAACGCCATACCAGTGCTTTCTCGGACGGCACGAGGAACTCGCGCCCCGTTCGATGGCTGAAGAGGCTGGTGGCTCCCAACCCCTCTTCTGGACGGGCGAAGCCAAGGCGGAGGCTGCCGCTGGCGATGCTCACCGGCTGTATCGAAGGGATGTTCCGGTCACGGCCCCCCGGCAGTGCATCCTCGCGCACCTGCAGCTGGTTCTCCTCTGTCAGGCGCGCGCGGATCTCCTCCGGCGCGCGCGCCGGCCCCAGGTAGACGCGGGCGCGCAGATCGGCAGCCGGAGCCCGGAAGGGGCCCATCGTCTGCTGGATGTAGTTGTAGTAATCGCTCACGCCATCGTAGAGAGAAACCGTGCCGTCGAGGCCCAGGCCAATGGCATCCTCATTGTTGGCCATCATCGCCCATTTCGGGAGGGCAAAAGCTTTTCGGGCGTCGGTGAACACCCCGGTTTGGAGCGGCTCGCCGCCGGCCCAGCGCCCGAAGCTGCTATCCTTGCGCGAAATCTGCAAGAAGTGGAGCTCGCTCCAGGCGAAGTCGTCATCGCGCTCGACGCGGGCCGAGACCTCGACCACCGGCGAGGAAGCCCGGTAGTGATAGCGGTAGACGGCGCGCGGATTGCCCGGCTCCTTCGCGGCCTTCGCCCGCGTTTCCACGACCACCTGCACCGGGCCCGCTTCGAGCACGCGCACCGTCGCCTCGGCGTCCGAGCGCCAGGCCTGGGATCCGCGCGTCTTCTCGAAAAGCCGGTCCTCGAAAACAAACCCCTTCTCGACCACTCCCGACTGGTTAAACCGGATGGAGGTCGGGAAGCCCCCGTTGCCCCGCTTTGGATGCTCGACCCGGTAGTAGAGATTCGCGATCGTGATGGTGTTGGCCGTCTCCGTCACCTGGAGGTCGCTGCGCGGAGGATCCGCGTGCTTGCCCGCTTCGACAACGATCCGGCGCGCCATCCCCGTGGAAGTCGTCCCCGGCAAGAGGACGAGGACGCCACCTTCAGCGGGCTGCCAGGCGAGAGGCGTCGCGCCCTCTCGCACGGCGGCAATACCCCGCAGGCGCTCCATGCGCAGAGGCATGAGCACGCTCCCCTGCCACACACTCCGGCCGGCGTTCACCACGGTAAACGCGGTCGTGGGCTCGGCTGGAAGTGCTTGGGGTATCCCCAGTAGTGCCATGAGGATGGCAGACAGCCACGCAGATCGTCTCATCGAAAGCAACTCCCTCCATCGAGCGCCCTGCCGGCAGAAGCCCGACCAGGCTCTCCTCTGATTGGTTGGCTACTCCCCGGCGCAATCCTGCCCTATCCTGCTGGAGGCGCCTGCCAGCAGGCCACCCCCTCGTCCCCATAGAGGATCTGTAACAAGGAGATAGGGTAGGCGTTGCCGTATGAAGGCGGCAAGAACCAGGACCGCCCCGCTGGTTCGCGGGGCGCCCGTGGCAGCCCGCCGCCCGGCGCTCGGGCGGTGCTCGGGTAGAATGGGTGGGTGCTTCGATGAGACATCTGATGTTCGTTGCTGTTGCCCTCGTCTCTCTCCTTGCTTTCGCCGGTGTCGGTGCCGCGGCCGAGTTCGGGCAGGTCGCTCTGGACTTTCGAAAGGCGGATGAACCGGGGCAATGGCGTGGCGTTGGAGGGCAGTGGCTCTTTGAGGAGGGCTCTCTGCGCCAGCAGAAGGCCGATGAGTACTGGTGCGCCTATCTGCGCGATGGCTCGCTGGCAGACCTCGCCTTGTCGCTCCGCTGCAAGCTCGCGGAGGTGCATCAGTCCTATCCCGCGGCCGGATATGTCGTCATCGCCTTCCGGGCGCAAAGTCCAAGGAACTATTACAGCCTTCACCTGAAGGCAACCGGGGAACTCGCTCTGGCGGAGTACTGCTCCCGGCCCTCGGAAGGGCGCCGCGTGTGGCAGCCCTTCGGGAAGACACACCGGTTGGTGCCCGGCAAGCTGCCCCTCGATGCCTGGTACCGCGTGGACCTGGAGGTGATCGGACCGCGCGTTCGCGCGCGCGCCTACCCCGTGGATGAGGCTGCGCCCGGATGGCAGATTGAGGCGGACCTCTCTCAGGCGCTGCCGATCGATCACTCCGGAGACAAGGCGCATCTCATCGGGCAGATCGGGTTTGGCACCTCGAACTGCCGCGCGCTGATCACGGATGTGCGTCTCGATGCGCGGCCGTCGCCGGTCCTCCTGAAAGCCCCCCTCGCCCGCGCGACAGAACTGGCGCAGCGCCTGGCAAACGCCGTGAAGGGAACGCCGGACGAGGCGCAGGGCACGCGGATGGTTCAATCGTTCGCAGCGTTTGCCCGGGAGATAGACCGCCTTGAGAGTGTGAACACCGCCCGCTATCAGGAGCTGGCAGCACGCCTGAACCTTCTTCAGGAGGAGCAGGCCGGGCTGCGCCGGAAAGTGCTGGTGGCTCGGGGGGGCATCCGCGGCGCCTCCACCTACGCGGAGTTCCTCACATTCCCCCAGCGAAAGGCAAACCTGCACTGTCACACCCGGCACTCCGACGGTTCTCTCCCCTGCAACGAGATGGCGGCCTGGTATGAGGAGAACGGCTACCAGATCGTGGCGCTCTCGGATCATGACGCCTATGGCGATCAGGACGGGGGCGTTTGCTCATCCTTCTTCCAGAAGGACCAGGCGGTCCACGATTGGGACGGCGATGGCGTCACCCATCCCACGCGTGAGTACCGCTCCGGGGTAGAAGCCTACGTGCGCGACTACGATAAGCCGGCCCCGCCTTGGGTGCCGCGCGACTGGAAGCTCAACCGGCCTGGCGAGTTCGTGGTCCTCAATTCGATGGAGTCGTCGTTCGGGCATCACCACACGAACGTGATCGAACCCCCTACCGGCAAGATCCCGCGCCCCCGCGAGGGCTATGGATTCATTGACTGGTGCCACGGGAACAACGGCCTCGTCTTTGTCGTCCACCCCGGCGGTTGGAACAAGACTCCAGAGCGCATCCTGGACCACCCGGAGATGCGGAAGATCGACGGCCTGGAGGTAATGAACGGTTTCACGGCACGCGAGAACCGCAAGGGAGAGAACCCCGACGGCAGCAAGGGGATCGCGGAGGAGCTGTGGGATGCCTGTCTCGATGCCGGCAAGCTTCTCTGGGGGTTTGCCAACGATGACGCCCACAACACAAAGCCGGACCACTACGCCGGCGCAGGGAGCGCGTGGAACATGGTGTGGGTGCGAGAGCTCACCAAGCCGGCGGTGATGGAATCGCTGCGCCGGGGCGCCTTCTATGCGTCGTGCGGCATCCAAATCGACCGGGTCGAGATGGATGCCGAGAGCATCACGGTACGCAGCCCGAACGCCACCCACATCAAGGTGGTGGGTGACGGCGGGCGAACTCTCGCCCAGGTCGACGCGAACCAGATCACCTACCGGCTTCAGGGCACCGAGAAGTGGATTCGCGTGCTGCTCTGGAACGACACCGTCTGCTATCCGGACGAGCCCTCTCGCTACCCGCAGAGGGCCTGGCTGCAGCCGATTGTGCTAGACTCGCTCATCCCATGACAGGAGCGTCTCCTCACACGCCCGCCGGGTAGGTCTCTGGCATTGCGGGCGCCGCGCGCGCGGGAAGATGGAGCGGGTGGAGCGCCTCTGTCTCGTCAAAGTAGAGGAAAGCGTCATACCGCTCCGGAAGCACGCTGGGCACGTAGTTGGTGAAGCCTTCGTACTTCGGGTCATACACCACGCCCACGGCCCGATGGCCGCGCTGCGCCCGCATTGCCTCCGGCGGGTTGCCCTCGTCCAGCAGGAGCAGCTTGTCCTCTGCGCCGGCACGGTGCATCACGTCTTCCCAGCTCCCCTCGCGGGCGGGCGGCACGACCATAAACTCCATCGGCGCTTCCCAGGCATCGGCGGCGACGACGCTGCCACGGTGCGTGCCAAAGCCAACCGAGATCACGCCCTGGTCAATATGACGCTCGCGAACCAGCTGGCCGAGGTTCACCATCCCCCGGTCGGCCATGTCTGAGGCGCGCGCGTCGCCGATGTGGGAGTTGTGCGCCCAGATGATCGCCTTCGCGCCCGCGCCGTGGAACTCCATCAACCGGTCGAGGGTATCCGCCATATGCCTGTCGCGGGTGTTCCATGCCTCCGGTCCGGCGGAGACGAGCGCGCGGTAGTAGCGCTCGGCATCACGCACCACCCAGGCGTTCTGCTCGGCATTGAAGAGCGCCTCGCGATCCTGCCCTGGGATCTCGGGCCGGCGCACGAGGATCTCCTTGAGGAGAGCGACCACCTCATCTTCACACGACTCTGGCACCAGCCGGCTCGCCATGGCGTAGTCCTGCACGTCGCCATACGGCTGAAAACAGTGGTGCGCCTGCCGGGCCACTTCGGCGGCCGCGGGATCCACCTGTGCCAGATAGTCCACCACGGCGCGCAACGACTCCCAGAGGCTATAGGTATCCAGGCCGTAGAAGCCCGCTTCCATGCCGCGTGGCACCTGCCGGTTATAGCGGCGCAGCCACTCGGTAAACGAAACCATCTCCTGGTTGGCCCACATCCACGTCGGCCAGCGGTCGAACGCTCGAAGCACCTGAGAGGCGGTGCGACCGACCTCCAGATCCCCCTTCACATAGCGGTTCACCTGGTAGCAATGGGGCCAGTCGCCCTCGACGGCGACGAAGGAGAACCCCTTCTCCCCGAGGAGGCGCTTTGTCAGCCGGGCGCGCCAGGAGTAGAACTCCGATGTTCCGTGCGTCGCCTCGCCCAGGAGCACAAGACGCGCATCGCCGATTCGGTGCATCAAGGGATCGAGATCCTCATCCTCCCGCAGAGGACGCGCGATACCGCGGATGTGCTCTACCAGCTCCTCCGTACCGGTCGTCGTCTCGATGGTTCTCATGGGTCGTGGCTCCTTCGCAACGAAGTGTCAAGCCCTGATACCCCATGAGAACCCCTTCCAACCATGCTCCGCGTCGTCGATTCCCCTACTGCAACTTCCACAGCGCGGGATCGGGCATTCCGTCCGGCGTGTCGGTGTTCGTGCCGCTCCAATCGGCGTACTTGCTGTTGTGGATCCACTTCACGTGGCCATCGCAGAAGGCGAAGTTGGCGCCTTCACTGTGGTTCGGATAGGGTGGCACCGCGTTGTCCCCCTGGTACTGGTCCCAGTCCATTAGATAGTAGCTGTTACCGGTGCCGCGGCCTTGCGAGTCGACGGGGCCCAGACGACCGGCGTCAGCGAACGCCGTGAGCTGCGCCGGATAGGTGATCTGCGCCAGGGGAATACTATCACGCAGCAGATTATTATAGCCGTAGCCCAGTGTCTGCGTCACGCTGATATACCCGTTCCACGCATGGCTAGGTGCCGAGGGGCAAGTGAAGGCTTTCGTGCTCTTCACGTAGGGCGAGAGCAGATACGGCCAGGTGACGTAGCCGGGAGAGGTGGGAATCGTCACGGTGGCGCGTACCACTCGCTCGTCATAGTCCTGGGCGTACTGGATGCACGCCATCGCTATCTGCTTGAGGTTGCTCTGGCAGTTCGCCTTCCGCGCGTTCTCTCGTGCGCGCGCGAAAACCGGGAAGAGAATCGCGGCCAAGATGGCGATAATCGCGATGACCACTAGCAACTCGATCAGAGTGAAACCTAGAGCCCGCCGATGCATGTCATCCTCCTGTTCGTAAGAGGTCAGGCCCCCCGGTCAAAGCCCGGGGGCACGCGCGCATCTCGCCTCATTCACCCGCGGCGCGCCAGGCCATTTGCATCCCAGCGCGCCGCAATCACGCTACTGCAGCTTCCACAGCGCAGGATCGGGCATTCCGTCCGGCGTCGTGGTGTCGGCGCCGCTCCAATCGGCGTACTTGCTGTTGTGGATCCACTTCACGTGGCCATCGCAGAAGGCGAAGTTGGCGCCTTCACTGTGGTTCGGATAGGGTGGCACCGCGTTGTCGCCCGTGCCGTAGGGCTGGTCCCAATCCATCAGATAGTAGTTGTTGCCTGTACCACGGCCTTGTGAGTCTTCAGGGCCCAGACGACCGGCATCAGCGAACGCCGCAAGCTGCGCCGGATAAGTGATCTGCGCCATGGAAGGCCCCGCGTTAAGCGAGCGGTTGTAGCCATAGCCCTGCCGTTGCGTACTGCTCATCGCTCCGTCCCACCCCCTGCCGGGAGCCGATGGACAGGTGAAGACCATCGTGTTTTTCACGTAAGGCGAGAGGAGGTAGGGCCAGGTGATATAGCTGGGAGTACCTCCCGTCTGGATGAGATACGGTACCACTCGCTCGTCATAGTCCTGGGCATACTGGAGAAACGCCGTGGCTATCTGCTTGAGGTTGCTCTGGCAGTTCGCCTTGCGCGCGTTCTCTCGTGCGCGCGCGAAAACCGGGAAGAGGATCGCGGCCAAGATGGCGATAATCGCGATGACCACTAGCAACTCGATCAATGTGAACCCTCGAGCCCGCCGATGCATGTCATCCTCCTGTTCGCAAGAGGTCAGGCCCCCCGGTCAAAGCCTGGAGGCTTACGCATCCGACTCGCCACGGTCACCCGTGACGCGGGAACGCAATAGGCCGCCTGACGGTCCGGCCAGTGCCCGCCCGATGCTCTTGGCAGAGCCGAGCCGTGCCCTTGCGTGAGCATATTATACCACAAAACGATACCAGAGAGGATGCCAGAGGATGGCAAGGAACTATCCCACCCCCGCCTAAAGGTGGAAGTCTCGCCCCCCGGCACCCTCGAACCTGGATGGGCACATCAGGCTAGCGGCCCTGCCGGCGCACCTTCACGGTGAGGCCCGCCACATCGCGCGTCAGATTGCCGTCGTCACTCAGCACCTGACGGTCGAAGACGACGAGGAGGGTGTCGGGTGACACCTCTTCCACCGAGTTGTAGCTCGTGGTGGACCCCTCGTAGAAGCAGAAGTGGCCTGTCCACGTCTTGCCCTCATCGGTGCTGAAGCAGAGCCAGTTGTCCGGGCGTCCATAGGTGCAGGCGAGGATGCCGCTCTTCATGCGGCAAGCGTTCGGCCACACGCCCCGGTCGGCAATCGGCTCGGGCTTGCTCCAGCTCTTGCCGTCATCCTTGGACCGGCTGAGATAGAGTGGCGTATGCTTCCCGCCGCTTCCGCCGGTGCGCATGAAGCAGAGGATCTCACCATCGGGCAGCGCCAGCAAGTCGGCCTCGCAGAAGCTCTCCAGGCCCACTTCCGGATCATAGGCAACGGTCGCCAGATACTCCCAGGTTCGCGCGCGGTCGGTGGAGCGGACCACCCAGGTGCGGTATTTGTACATCTTCCATTCGGGAGGAAAGGTGGGGCAGAGCACCGTGTCGGTCTTGAAGTAGCCGTACATGGCAGCCAGGAGGCTGCCGTCGCGCAGGCCCACGATGGCGTGGTCTATCATGGGGCCCTCGTAGTACTTGCCGTCATCGCCCGTGCCCCCGGTGGCCTCGGGGAGATGGAGGAGAGCATCCTCCGTGGTGGCTGTCTTACCGCCATCGCGCGACCGCTTGAGTGGAACGGTGAACCAGCCCGGCCGGTCGCTCCGCTTCGTGGCAAAGCCGAGCTGCACGATCTCGCCATCCGGAAACTGATAGGCGCCCACGTGGAAGCTCTCCGCGCGCTCCCATGTCTGGCCTCCATCCCGCGAGCACCGGTCGCCGACGAGGATCGCCCCATCCGCGCGCTTGAACATGCTCACGTACTGCCTGCCAGGCAAGATCGATTGCACCTCGCCCGGCACGATCTCCAGCCCGGGCACCTTGGGGACGTTCATCTTCCAGAGTGCTTTCGGCGCGGCTTTGGCGCCACGGAAGCGCACATACTCCCAGTACGCCTCCCCCATCGCGGTCGAGCTCCCGGATCCGAAGGCGAGCTGGCTGCGCCCCGTGTGCGCCGGCGCCGTAAACTTGCCCTTCCCGTCGATCAGAAGGCGTCCGTCCGCCCACACCTGGATATCGTTGCCCTGGCAGCGCACGCGATAGGTATGGAACGCATCCGCGGTGTTGAAGGCCGCGCTCACTCCTGCGTGAGATAGCTCCACCCGGTCGGGGTAGAAAGTGATGCCTTCTTCATGCACGCCATCCGCGAGGGAGAGCACGACGCCCCACCCCTCGCTGCAGGAGACGCTCTTGAGGCGTGCCTCCGCCTCGACGCCCTTCTCCGGATCGACATTCCAGGGAGCGGTGTAGAGGCGCGCGCTCCCCTTCTCCTGGCTGGGATCCACAATATGGAGGCCCTGCGCCGTCTTCGCCGAGCGCGTTAGGTCCGACACCCAAGCTCTGGCGGTG
Source organism: Armatimonadota bacterium (assembly GCA_012841485.1). Next base: position 155 of record DUUU01000547.1, on the reverse strand, counting down.
GCGACCTTGAAGCCGCCATCGTAGAAGCTCTGCCAGTCGCCCTCCCCTTGCGCGGGATTCGGGGGCAACGCCGCCAGAAGCAGGACTCCCGAAAGGATCGCACCACACGCTATCCGCACCACTCTCGTGCCTTTCCCTGCCGGCAGGCCGGTCTG
>DUUU01000546.1 GCA_012841485.1 Armatimonadota bacterium | reverse complement strand
GCCATCCACTTTGACCGGCGCCACCGCGCGCAGCGCCACCATCCGCGCAAGCGCGGGCAGGCGCGGCTTTGCCACCTCCACGGCCGCGCGCGCCACCTCGACGACCAGCGCCGCGTGCGCCTGCAAGGGCCGCCCCGCCTCGGTGAACTCCACGTAGGCATGGATCGGGTAGTGCGCGGCATAGGTCCCCTTGCCGGCCACCACGTTCACCGTCACCTCCGCCCTCGCGCCGGCTCCCACTGTGAAGGGGCGCGGGTTGGGGCCCTCCACGCGCCATCGATCCGTGACACCGATGCGCAGAGTGCCCTTCAGCGGCGCGGGACCCTGGTTGGCCAGCCGGATCACCACCGGAACGGGCTTCTCCAGCGCCGTCACTTCTCCAATCTCAGGGATTGTCACCGTGAGCGAGCCGGCGGTATCCGTGGCGGGCTTCCAGGCGTGAGCGGCAACCATGGCCAGCATCAGGGCCATGAACAGCACGGAGGTGCGAAGCGTCTTCATCTGGGCAGCTCCCCTCTGGATGGCCATTCCCCTGGGGAGAGCTCACCGGAGCGAGAGCGCCGTGGGGGCCATCCCTAGGAGAGGTTTTCGTCGGGTGCCCTCAAAGCCCTTTCCTGGGCCAGACCCGCGTGCCAGGGGAGCAATGGATCCGCGGGCATCAGATGGAGGAGATAGAGCGGCCGGCGCCGGCAAGCCAAGCCCGAGCCGGCCGCGTGAAATCAGATCGCTTCGATGGTGGAGGGTGGCTTCGTGGCGATGTTGTAGGTGACGCTAACCACGCCGGGGACCTCGGCCAGGATCTCCTGCGCCAGCCTCTCCAGCAGGTCGAAGGAAAGCCGCGTGGGCGTGGCGTGCCGGGCATCCACGCTGTCCCAGCAGCGCACCTCGATCTGCTGGCCGAAATCGCGCCGCCCGTCGCGCATGCCGGTGACGCGATCCTCATGCAACACGGCGAGATACTGGAAAGCCCCCGTGCCAGAGAGGAGGCGCTCCACCACTGTGGTCGCCTTGCGGACCGTCTCGACGCGCTCGGGCGTCACCTCCCCGATCACACGCGCTGCAAGCCCAGGCCCGGGGAAGGGGATCCGCTGGAAGATCTCCTCGGGCAGCCCGAGCGCCTCGCCTACCTTGCGCACGCCCGCCTTGCGAAGCTGGATGAGCGGCTCGAGGATGGCGTATCCAAACGCCTTCTGCGGGTCAATCCCGAGTTGCTCAAACACATTGTGCTGCCGCTTGATGCCCGCCACAGTCTCATCCACGTCGGTGAGGATGGTTCCCTGGAGCAGGTACTTCGCGCCACTCTCGCGAACAATACGCCCAAACACCTCCCGGTAGAACGTCTGCGTAATCGCCTCGCGCTTCTCCTCCGGGTCGGTCACGCCTTTGAGTGCCGAAAAGAACTCTTCACGGGCATCGATCACCTCGATCGGCACGCCCAGGTCGCGGAAGATGCGCTCGATCCGCTGCGCCTCTCCCTCGCGCATGATCCCGTTCTTGACAAAGACCGTTCGGAGGCGATTTCCGAGGGCGCGGTGCCCTAGCATGGTCACCACCGACGAATCGACACCGCCCGAGAGCGCGTTGATCGCGGTCCCTTGGCCCACCGCCTCCTGAATTTCGCGTACCTTTTCGGCGATGAACTGACCGGTATCCAGCTCCTGGGCCGTGATCTCCTTCAACATGTATTTATCTCTCTTCCCTTCGTGACTATCCAGGACGTCGGCCCGGCGCCTCGCCGGACCCATGCAACTGCGAATGCCCTGCGCGTGGAGACCACCCAGGTACCGCCGTGGATCCCTTACTCCTGGACGCGATCCTCCTGCTCATGGGAAGAATCGTTTCGCCAAACACGCCCGCGTTCCTGCGTTTTCCTCATTGGAGACCGGGATTGGCTAACGAACCACGCCCGGGCGTTGATGGCGCGGATGCCAACCGCGCCCAGGCCGAACGCGCGGAGCTTCGGCTCCGTGCATGGGTGAGCACCGGTCCGCTCGTATATCGCGCGGCGCTAAAGCATCGCGCTGCTTGCAAGCGAAGCCCTCGCGGGCTGGGCTAGCCTGCACGCGCGGCCAACCCTAACCGGCGCAGCCTGGGAGGGGGAGCCCCGAAGGGGCTTTGCCGAGAAGCAGCGCGGAGCTTCAGCTCCGCGCGCACGCGCATGCCCTCCCCTCGTACCCAACCCAGGCTGGCGGGAGACCGGGCGAGGAACCCCAGACCGTCATCGGTAGATCTTCGCCGTCATCACCTTCACACGGAAGTCGCCGGCTGCCCTATCCCCCCACCCGAAGGCGATCCGGTGCCGGCCCGGCTTCAGGAGGGGCAGGCCGCCGGAAGGCTTCACAACCTCCACGAGCCGACCATCGGGCGCGTAGTGCCGGGCCTTGCCGGACGCGTCCAACACCAGGCGCTCGCCCGCGGAGAGCGCCACAGGGAAGCGGGCCGTCCTGTTGCCTACCGTCAGGAGCGGCTCGCGCAGGCCCGCCGGCCGCGGGAGGACGCGGAGATCATCCAGATGGCAGACGACGCGCTTCCCCGCGGGAATCCCGTTGAAGTAAAGGATCAGGTACTCCACGCGCGAGAGGTCGAAGCCGTCGCGCG
>DUUU01000545.1 GCA_012841485.1 Armatimonadota bacterium | reverse complement strand
CAGGTGACGCGCTTCCCCGCGGGAATCCCGTTGAAGTAGAGGATCAGGTACTCCACGCGCGAGAGGTCGAAGCCGTCGCGCGTCTCGAGCGGGAATTCCACATAACGCCAGCCCTCGAAGTCGATGGGCGTGACCAGGTCAAGCCACTGGCCTGCCATGTCGCGCCATTGCAGTTTCAGCGCCTCGCCGCCGGCGTCGCCGTGGATCCACCACCCGACCGCGGCATGCCCGCTGAGGTCAAGCGCCGGCGAGAAGCGCGCGCCCCGGGCACACCACCCGGCATGGTCCGAGCGCGTGCTCGTCGCGGTGAAGCGCGCGCTCGCCTTGCCCGCTTTCACCACGTCCGCCGCGAGCTCCAAGCTTTGCGTGACGCCCGGTTTAGCAGGCACGCCCTGATGCTCCGCGTCCCAGGCATATTTGGCGAACTGGTTCTCTGGCGAATCGGCGAAGCGCGCCAGATCCTCGAACCCCTCGATGAGGCGCGCATCCTCGCCCCCCTGGCCCGCCCTGCTGGGCGAGACGCGCTCGGCCAGGATCTCTGCCTGCAAGTTGGCACCTCTCGTTCCCGGGCGGCACGCTACCTCCCACACATTCTCCTTCCCGTCAATCGCCTCGATCACGCGCGGGTCGTCATACTCCTCGCGCAGCCAGCGCTCATCCACCTCCCCCTTTGGCACCCGCCCGCGCAGCGGCGGCCCCTCGGTGATCACGGTGACCCGCGCCCGGGCCCGGTAGCCCTGTGTCGCGTCGCACTCGAATGAGGCCCGATTCTCGCCGGGGGAAAGCGCCGGAACCTCGCCGCGAGGGGAGACCCGCTGGATCAGCGCGCCGCGATCATCCAGGAGCTTGCACTCCGTGGGAGACTCCATCTCAATCGACTGCCCGCTTTCCAGCATCACAGGGAAGAGCACGCGCTGCCCGCCGAGGGTCACCGCCGGGTTCGCCAGCTTCACCTTCGAGACCGGAAGCGCCTTGATCGGGCTGAGGAAGCAGGTGACCGTCTCTCCAGGAGGCACATTGTTGACGTAGAGATGGAGCGCCGGCATGTACTGGCGGCGCAGGGTCGCCCGATAGATCCCATAGAGCGGGTTATACGGCCACACATAGTCGCGATGGCGGTCGGCATCTCGCTCTCGGAAGAGGAGCTCGAAATATCGCCAGCCGGTGAAATCGACCGTCACGTAATGCTCGCTGCACGTCATCCCGCCCTCCCAGAACTGGCGGATGTTCGTGAGCTGGAAGTTGAGCACCTCGCCCTTGCCATCGCCGTAGATCCACACGCCCAGGCCCCCGTATGGGCGCAGATCGAGTGGCGGCGAGAAGGTGCGCGTGATCCGTGCCCACGCGCCGCGCGCCTCCTTGCGCTTGTTAGTGGCCGTGAGCTTCCCGCTGGCCACGCCGGCTTTCACCTGCTCGGTGGAGGGCTCCAGGGAGATGGAAACGCCATCCGCGGCGGCCGGCTCGGCGAATTCGTCGGGGCGCGTGAAGTCGGCCAGGGTCGCGCTCTGGCCCTCATACGCCCCGGCGGCGTAAAGCGCCTGGACGCGCAGCCTCGGCGATTGCCGCGCGTAGCGATTCGTCACCTGCCACTCCTCTCCCCGGGCCACCTTCCGCGAGGCGTAGTCCCTGGGTAGGAAGTACCACTCGCCCTCGGGCGATTGGACCAGGTGATACTCGGCGCCGGGCTCGCGCAGCTTCGCGCGCACCTCCTCCGAGAAATAGCCGGCCAGACGCAGGCGCTCATAGCGCCCGATCAGCGTCAGGTACTCTTCTTGACGCGCATTCGCCGGCCGCGGGGAGGGCGTGATCCCCTGGAAGGAGAGCGCCTGATCCCAGCCAAGCGCCTTGGCGCAGAGATACTCAATCTCGTCCGGCAGGAGGGCATCGTAGTTCTCCGTGGGACCCAGGATCCCCCACCAGCCTAACTGCGCCGGCATCAGCTCGCCGGTGCGCGCGCGCTCGTTCGCCTTGCAGTGGAGGTCGATGAACGGCTTGATCCCCCAGTGAGGGAGGTCCCACGCACCCATGCACGAGTGCGTCGTCCAGGAGTGGTGGGCCGGGCCGTTGCTGGCCTCGACGCGTACTGGCCGGCGAATCTTGCTGAAGATGGTGTTGCGCATCTTCGCGGCGCCATAGCCCCCCGCGCCCGGCATTCCCTCCGAGCCATCCTTGTAGATCATATCGAAGCCGCACTCGTTCACGGCGCGCGCAATGCAATCGGCCACGCGCTCCACCAGGGGCGAGTCGGGGTCTGGATAGAAGGTGCCGTACCAGCTATAGAGGTAATGCACCGGCGTGCCCTTCTTGTGCGCGGCAGGCTTCGTTCCAAACGCGCCGCGCCGGCACCCGGTGAGCGCGTAGGGGGGCTCCTCGCGCAACCCGGTAAATTGCACCACCTCATCGCCAAGGCGCACAGCATTCCCCTTGCTCGCATACGCCCAAATCGTGTCCATGCCAGCGGGAGACTCTGCCAGCGGGATCGTGGTTGCCTCTGCATCCACGCCCTCCGCGAGTGTGAGCGTGGCGCGCACTGCCAGGTGCGGGTCTGGAGCCGGCGATGCGAAGGGGTCGGTTGGCGCGATGCACCCGGTGAGCGTGTGCGTGCTCGCCTTCAGCCCGGCGGCATGAATCTTCTCGATGGTCGTCTTCAGGCCCACAAAGCCGTTGGGGAAGAGGGCCGGCCTCGGCTCGTAGCTGCCCAGCGTCTTCTCCCAACCGGAGAAGTGGACATACGGAATACAGGCGCGCCGCGCCAGGAGGATCCACTGATCCACGTTCGTCTCCGAGATGTTACGGGTAAAGAGGTAGGAGTAGCGGTTCTCCGGGGCATCCAGGGCGAAGGCGCCTCCGAGCCGCGAGTAGGGAAGCCCCTCGCGCCGCGTCATCTCCTGCAGCGTTTTCCGGATCTGCGGGGTTGGGCAGGCCGCCAGCGCCGCCCTCGCGCCCACCAATCCGCGCATGCGAGAGCACGCGGCGCTCATCCGGCGCGGCGTCCCCCCAAACCGAGGCTGCGCGCGCAGGTTGAGCGCGCGCATGCAGATCGCGAACTCATCATCCGCCGCCAGCCCGGAGCCATTGCCCACATACGGCAGCGGCTTCACCCGCAGGTCCAGGAAAGTCAACTCCTCGGCCGCGGCCCCGCTCACTGAGGCCACCTCGAATACGAGGTAGTGGTCGCGCGGCGTCACCTTCACCACGGCGCTCGCCTCGCCTCGGCCGAACTCCAGCGTCAGGAGGCCGTTCCGGTAAGAGCACGCCGTAGGCCGCAGCTCGTGTTCGGCGGTGCGCAAGCGCGCGATGGGAAGCGCGTCAGCGAGATACTCCTTCCCGGTCGCCTTATCTTCCAGGCTGATGACGCGCGCCTTTCGATCCAGCAAAACGCGCGCGCACCGCATCTCAAGCGTCACCGCCGGCTCGGGTCGCGTCGCCTCCACCGGTATCCGCTCGTAAGGAGCCTCTCCTTCGGCCACCTGCCGGCGCGGCGCATCCTTCGCGTAGGAGGCGCGGATCTCATCGGCGGTGAGGGCGCGCCGGTAGACCTTCACCTCGTCGATGAGCCCCGTATGGCACACGTTCGTATTATGCCAGCATCCAATGCGCAGCTCGCCCGAAAAACCCACAGGGTGGTTCCACGTCGCGGTTTCGACGGGCTCGCCATCCAGGTAGGTGGTCAGTTTCGGGCGCTTGAAGGTCGCGGCCAGGTGGCGCCACCGTCCGAGGACAATGCGCCCGAAGTTCGCGCTCGTCTCCGCCCAGTCGCGGCCCAGCTCCAGAGGCTCCTTCCCCGGCTTGCCCATGCGGAAGCTACAAGAATCGTCCGAGACAAAGAGGAGGAAGCCACCTGGATTCCACCGCCCTCCCGAGACAATATTCGGGTAGCGGCCCGTCGCCTCCCAATAGACCCACGCCTCAAGCGTCATCTCGTCGCTGCCGTCCAGGCCGCGCACTTCGGGGAGGGTGACGTAGGCGCCGCTGCCGCCGAAGCGGAGGGCCGTGCCGAAGCGCCCCTTCACCCATTCGGCGCCACGGATCTCACCCTCAGGCGCGCGCCCGGTGCTCTCCGTGGCGTCGCGACCCGCGCCCTCATCAAACGCCCAATGCCCCAGCAGATCCGCATCGGGAGCAGAGGCCGCTCCCGCGCCGGGCGCGATCCAGACGCTTCCCGTAACCAGCACAGCGATCAGCGTGAATGCTCTGACGATGGCCTGTGATCCCATGACACCCTCCTTGAGATGACCAATGGGCCGGCGCATCGCCCCGCGCGATAAGCCATCACCGCGCCATGGGGCAGCGCCCCCAAACGCATCCTAACCAAAGCAGACGATGAACCGCTCGAACAGATCCTTGCTGCTGGCACCCATCAGGCCCCAGACCACGCCCGAGGTGAAGAAGTGCCCCAGGGTAAACCCGAGGAACGCGGGCACCGACTTCCGGTAGAGCTGCCGGCCTCCAAATCGGAGGACGGCCACCTTGATCACCCAGACCAGGAAAAACGACCACCAGAGGAGATGCCCATAGGAATTCCCCGCCGCGAACCCGAGCGGATGGAACGGAAACCCGATGATTCGCACGCGCAGCACCTGCAACAGGAGAGCGATGACAAACCCGGAACTCCCGGCAACCACCCGCGGCTTATCGATGGGAAGAGGCGCCGACGCGTTCAGAATAGCGCCGTTATACGCCGCAATCGCCCCGGAGCTGCCGTAGAAGCCGGTGCCATACACGCTCGCCTGCGAGCCCGCGCCGATCCGGTAGAAGGTGCCCAGGTGGAATGCGAAGGAGAGGATCAGCCCCACCAGGAACGCCGCGGTAAGCCACGCCATGATCCGGCCCGGCTTCTCCGAGAGGTGGAACCCAGCGCGCAAGCTCTCCACCTGGTATCCAGAGAGAGAGATGGTGTTTGAATATGAGAGGAAGGAGAGCGTGGCGAAAGCCGTCAGAGTCGCGGGGTCGCCGCCTACGGAGAAGGGCGCCGTGCCGAAAGAGGAGAGGAGCATCGTCCGGGGCATCGCGTAGGGAAAGAGCCACGCCAGCGGGATCCCCGCCTCCGCGCGGATCCGCGCGAAGGTGAGCGCGATGGCCAGGATGATCCCCATGTAGAGCGCGCCTACCCACCACGCCAGGCCGAGCATCCGGCAAAATACCAGCAACGCCGCCACGCTGGCCCAGAAGCCCCAAAACGCCACACGGTAGCCGCGCATCTCCGGATGGGCGGAAGAAGTGGATGCGCGAGCAATCGCCGCCAGGTGCCGGCGGTTCAGATAGAGGAGCGCCAGCGCCACGGCAAGATACGCTCCAAAGCCCTGCTCGCGGACAAACGGCGCTCCCGGCTCGCGATACCCCACCGCGCTCAGGAACACCGCCACCAGCTTCTCTACCCAGAAGGTGGCCCACACCGAGAAGGTGATCTCCGTGGAGACGAGATACCCGAGGCCGATCAACAGCGGCCGTCGCGGGAGAGAGACCGTTCCGATGGCGTTCCATGGCGGCGTCCCAAATAGCCGGAAGCTGGTCTCACCCCCAAAGTGGGGGAAGGAGGGGATGAGCGCGTGGAGGATATGCGAGCCGTCGGCGATGAAGGCCACCGCGAAGCCAGCCCACATCACTGGGTTGCGGAAGAACGCAGGCACGCCCCCGCCCCGCGCGCCGGGCTCCGTCATCTCCAGGGGGAGCTGGACCAGGGGAAACGCCAGTTTCTCCTTCTCCACCCAGGGCCGGTGCATCAGGGCCACCAGACACGCCATCGCCACCCATAGCGCCGCGAAGAAGCCAACCCACGCGAGCACGGGAACCACCCACGCGCCCCACGGGATCGGCGCGTGGCGCAGGCCCTCATAGAACCCGCGCACCACCTCCGGGTCGCGCACCGTGGACCAGGCTGGGATGAGCGGCTGCACCTCGCCCAGGCGGTTGCCCGCCTCGGCGAAGTAGAACGGCGCCGTGATGAACGCCAGGAGGATGCGCACCATCCCGCAGTTGTAGGGCGTGGTCGCTACCGTGACCAGGAAAAAGGTGGCAATCAGCTCTCCACGCGAGAACGCGTGCCGGGTGTGCCGAAGGAAGTAGTTCACCAGAAGCAGCAGGAGGATGGAGCCAACGGCGGGGATCGTCGGCACACTCTCGCTGATGAAGACGCCCACCGCCTCCAACTCCGACTCGCGGACCCAGAAGCCAGTCAGAAACGTGATAACCAGGCTGATCAGAACGGCACGTCCCGTGATCGCCCGACCCGCGCCCGCCTGCGGCTGCGCGACCTCTTGCTCTTTCTCTCGCAAGGATGCCATGCAGATGGGTCCCCCTCACGTTGGTGAATGCGGTAGGGGGGTGTTCCCCACCCAGCGCCAGATTCCTGGTCACCCGGGAACTCAGCGCCCGGAAGGAGCCTCTTCGCTCCCGGCGAACGATCTGTGCCGTGAAACGATAAGGGGCGCGGAGCGCCCTTTCCGAAAGGCAGCGATGAAGACGCGACCAGATTACATGCGCGCCCGCGACGAGGCGGGGTTCCGCTGGCATGTCTCGGCGAGCCAGGGCGCTTTGCGCGAGGTGACCGGCATTCCAATCCGAGAGTTCAACCTGAACCCGGAAGCGT
>DUUU01000544.1 GCA_012841485.1 Armatimonadota bacterium | reverse complement strand
TTGGGGCAGCTCTCCGCGGTGAACTGGGTGGCCCTGGCGGTCCTCCTCCTGCTGATCGGCTGGCGCCTGCCTCGTGGCCCCGAGTGGCGTGATCCCGTGTGGCCCGATACCGTCCCCAAGGGCGCCGTCTCCTATCTGAAGGCGCACTCGATGCCCGGGCGCATGATGAACCACTACGCCTGGGGCGGCTATCTCATCTGGACGCTCGCTCCGCAGTACAAGGTCTTCATCGACGGGCGGGCCGATATCTATGGCGATGAGGTGATCGAGGATTTCGTTACGGTGTGGCGCGTCCAGCCGGGGTGGGATGAGGTCTTGGAGAAGTATCGCATTGATTGGATGCTGTGGCCAAAGACCTCCACGGTCACGCAGATCCTCCGGGCCAGCCCGGCGTGGCAGGTCACCTATGAAGACAAGCAGGCAGTCCTCTTCACGCGCTCGCCGGCACGAGAGGATCGCGCCAGCGAGCGGTGACGCGCGCTATGAGGGATGCCGGGCTGGTGTCGCGCCAAATCGGCTAGAGGCTTCAGCGATTTACCCCCGGGCCGCGAAGGAACGCCTCCAGGAGCCGGGCGGTGTTGCACATGCCTTCGATGTGGGCGATCTCGTAGCCGTGTGAGTTCTCCACCGGAAAAGCAAGGCAGGCAATTGATCCCACTTGGCCGTAGCGCCGCGCGGCGCTGGCATCGGTGCCGGCGGTGCTGTAGACCACCGGTTGCGCCCCGAACCCAAGCGTCTCCGCCAGGCTCATGAAGCCGTCGCAGAGCGCCTTGTTGTAAGTATGGAAAGCATCCTGATACCAGATCACCGGTTGCGCCGAGTTGGCGTTGGCGTACTCATCGGCCACAGGACCGACCTCGAGGGCGATGAGGGTATCCGCGGGAATGCGAGCGGCAACAAACGGCCCACTGGCCGCGGCGACCTCCTCCTCGCTGGTGGCGGCGAAGTAGACATCTACGGGAAGATCGCCGGAGAGCGGGGCAAGGCGCTCCATCACCCCGAGCATGATTGCGACTGCGCCCTTGTCATCCAGGCCCCACCCGCACACGTAATCGCCAAGTACGAGCGGCGCCTTGCGCTGGCGCGACATGACGGCACGCGAGCCGATGCGGATGCCGCGCGCGGCCAGCTCCTCGCGCGAGAGCTTGGCATCCAGGTAGACATTCTCCCAGGTGAGCGGTCCTGTGCGCGCGCTTTGCACGCGGGTGGTCTCTGCCGAGGTGTGCGTGCTCCCAACGCAGAGCACAGCCGGGATGGGGCCCTCCGGGCCAAGGAGATCGATGGGGCCCTCGCCGTACTTCCACGGGACACAGCCACCGAGGGGGCGCGCCTGGATCTTTCCATCGGCATCGATGCGCTTGATGATGAGGCCCAGCTCATCCTTGTGGGCCTGGACCTGTATCGCGCCCTCGCGAGTGCGCCCAGGGATGCGCCCAATGATGTTCCCGGCCGGGTCCTGGCGGACCTCCGCGCAGCTTTCCCGGAAGCGAGGGAGAAGGAGAGCATCCATCTCGCGCTCATCGCCGGGCGGGGAATGCGTGACCAGCAGCTCCGCGAGGAGCTGGAGCAGTTGTTCTCTCTCCAAGGTGGTCCTCCCGGGCCAACGGGTTGGCCCGCCTGCAATCTTAGCACGCGCGGCACGGCGTGTCAATGTTTGCTTGACAGGCCCCCACCCGGTTGGTATAATCCAGGAACCGGGCGCTATGCTCGCGCTCGAAGAGGCGACCTGTGTTTATCGGCGGCTACTTCCATACCCTGGATGACAAAGGCCGGGTGGTGATCCCGCCTCGCTTCCGCAATCTGCTGGGCGAGCGCTTTATCATCACCAAGGGTCTGCACGGCTGCCTCTGGATCCTCAAGGAGGACCGGTGGGCGGTCATCCAGCAGCGTCTCCAGACGGAGAGCATGAACAAAGAGCTGCTGGTCCTCCAGCGCTTCCTCTCCGGTGGTGCCGCCGAATGTGTTCCCGATAGCCAGGGCCGTATCCTTGTGCCCCCTGTCTTGCGCGAGTACGCGCGCATCGAGCGAGAAGTGGTGATCATCGGCGCCGTCAACCGCGTCGAGCTGTGGGGCAAGGAGATGTGGGACGATTACAACGCCC
>DUUU01000543.1 GCA_012841485.1 Armatimonadota bacterium | reverse complement strand
GGAGCGCGGCCGTCGCGTCAATCGCGACGGCCGTACGTACCTCTATGCGGCCTGCGAGCGTCTGGGGCTTCCCTATGTGCCCTCGCATGCAAACTTCGTCTTTATCGATGTTAAGGTGGACAGCCGGGCCGTCTTCCAGGAGCTGCTGCGCCGCGGGGTGATCGTGCGAACGGGCGACATCTTCGGTCTTCCTACGCATATCCGCGTGACCATCGGCACTCCCGAGGAGAATGCCCGTTTCGTCCGCGCCCTGGAGGAAGTGCTTCCTCTGTTGAAATAGCCGCGGGGCGGGCTATGGATCGGGAGAAGGGCGCGTTCGCTTCTGGGTCGAAACCTACCCGTTGCCTCATCGCTTGAGGGATGGGGTGGGGGCCCGGGTGATCGCCGCTCCTCCTGTTCTTCTCCAGCCGCGCACTCCAGGGATTCCCTGATCGGGAGGCTGGCGCAGTGATCGTCGTTTTGAAGAGAGATGCAAAGGAAGCGGATCTGCAGGCGCTATCGGAGGAGATCCGGAAGCGTGGTTACCAGGTGCACCTGTCGCGCGGGGTCGAGCGAACGCTCGTCGGCTGCATCGGTGCGCCAGAGAAGGATAAGGACCTTTTGGCGGACCAGTTCGCTGCTTTCTCCTTCGTGGAGAACGTGGTCCGGATCCTGAAGCCGTATAAGATCGTCAACCACGAATTCCAGCCGGAGCGCTCGCGGGTGCGCATCGGGGATGTGGTGGTCGGCGGTGACACGCTGATCGTGATGGCGGGACCGTGCTCCGTGGAGAGCCGGGAGCAGCTTCTAGAGACGGCCGAGGGTGCGAAGGCGGCCGGGGCGCACATCTTGCGCGGGGGCGCGTTCAAGCCAAGCACCTCGCCCTACTCCTTCCATGGCCTTGGCGAAGAGGGGCTGAAGCTCCTCGCCGAGGCGAGGGAGGCGACCGGCCTGCCGATCATCACGGAGGTCATGGACACGCGCGATGTCGAGTTGGTCGCGCGGTATGCCGACTGCCTTCAGGTGGGCACGCGCAACATGGCTAACTTCTCGCTGCTGCGCGAGCTCGGTGAGGTCCGCAAGCCGGTCATGCTCAAGCGCGGGATGGCGGCAACGCTCGAGGAGTGGCTCCAGGCCGCGGAGTATATCGCTTCCCGGGGCAACTACGAGATCATCCTGTGCGAGCGGGGCATCCGCACCTTCGAGCCGTACACCCGGAACACCTTCGATATCAGCGCGATTCCGGCTTGCCGGGAGCTGTCGCACCTGCCTATCGTAGCGGATCCGAGCCATGCCACAGGCAAGCGTTCGCTTGTGCCGGCTGTGGCCAAGGCCGCCATTGCCGCCGGCGCCGATGGCGTGATGGTCGAGGTGCATTCCCGGCCAGAGCGCGCCCTCAAGGATGGACCGCAGGCGCTGACGCTCATTGAGTTCGCCCAGTTCATGCAGGATCTGGAGCCGGTCGCGATGGCTGTCGGCCGGCCGCTGAAGCAGGGCGAAGCCGAAGCGGAGTAGGCGCCTCGCCAGAGAGCAGATGCTGCCGCGGGAGGGCGGATGGGATAGCGCGCGGTGCTCCATCCGCTCTCCCCGGCCAGGGGGCAGAGCCGTTTCCACGCGCGCCTGTCTGGCTGATAGCGCGCGAGGCCGGGCAGGCCGCGCGTGGCGAGTGACTCCTTCCTGCACACTATGGCATACTCATCTATTTGCATCATTGGCATGGGTCTGCTTGGCGGTTCGCTCGGCATGGCTTTGAAGCAGCGCGGGCTTGCCCGGCGGGTGGTGGGCGTGGCCAGACGTCCGGAGGCGTTGGAGCGCGCCCGGGAGCTGGGCGCCATCGACGAGGGCGGGCTGGATATCGCGGCCGCGGTTGCCGGCGCGGATCTCACCTTTCTCTGTGTGCCCGTGCTCGCCATCACCAGGCTCCTGCCCCTCCTTGCGCCGCATGTGCGCGCCGGCGGCCTGGTCACCGATGTGGGGAGCACGAAGGCCGGCATCGTGGGCGCAGGCGAGAGCGTGTTGCCCGGTCGCTTCCTCGGGGGGCATCCGATGGCCGGCTCAGAGCAAGCAGGCATCGAGGATGCGGATCCACTTCTGTTCGAAGGCGCCACGTGGGCGCTCACCCCCGGAGATGCTTCTGCGCCGGTGGAGCCGCTCGCCGAATTGATCGCCGAGTTGGGCGCCCTCCCGCTTGTTCTTCCGCCTGAGGTGCATGACCAGGCGGTCGCAGCCACCAGCCACCTGCCCCATGTGGCGGCAGCGGCGCTGGCCCGAGTTGTTGCGGACGCGCTTGGGGAGGCTGAGGCGGCGGCCCGGCTTGCCGCCGGCTCGTATCGCGATACTACGCGCGTTGCCGCGAGCAGCCCAGAGCTGTGGCGCGACGTGTGCCTGACCAATCGCGAGCCGATCCTCGCCGCGCTTGGCCGGATGCAGGGCTATCTGGCGGAGCTGTCCGAAGCCCTGCGGCAAGACGACGTGGTGGCGGTCGAACGCTTCTTCTGCCAGGGAAGAGAGGCGAAGGCGCTCATGGAGCGCGCGCGCCAGAAAGGATAGTCGGTTTGGCGTCACTCCGCATTTCCACCGCTGGATGCCTTCAGGGCGCGGCGCGGGTGCCGGGCGATAAGTCGATCTCCCACCGTGCCGTGATGCTAGGCGCTCTGGCCGAGGGGGTCACCGAGATCGAGGGATTCCTCCCGGGGGCCGATTGCCTCAGCACCACCGCCTGCTTCCGCGCGCTCGGCATTCAGATCGAGCAGCCGGATCCGACTCGCGTCATCGTCCATGGCGCGGGCGAGGCCGGCCTGCAAGAGCCGGAGGATCTGCTCTTCGTGGGCAACTCGGGCACCACGCTCTACCTCACCCTGGGTGTGCTCGCCGGGCAGGCATTCACCAGCGTCTTGACCGGTGATTCCTCGATTCGGCGGCGTCCGGTGCAGCGCGTGGGAGTTCCATTGCGCGAGATGGGGGCCACCATCCTGGCGCGTCGGGGGGGCACGCTCCCACCGGTCACGATCCAAGGTGGGGGCCTCCAGCCGATCACCTACCTACTTCCCTCAGCGAGCGCCCAGGTGAAGTCCGCCGTGCTCCTTGCCGGGCTGTTCGCCGAGGGCGTCACGACCGTCACCTCTCCGGCGGTTACCCGTGACCATACCGAGCGGATGCTGCGTGGCTTCGGCGCCGACGTGCGCGTCGAGGGCGTGTGCGCCTCCGTGCGCGGGCCGGCGCGGCTGCGCGCCCAACCCGTCTCCGTTCCGGGAGACATCTCTTCGGCGGCGTTCCTCCTGGTGGCGGGCTGCATCGTGCCGGGTTCCGAGATTCTGGTCGAGAGTGTGGGCATCAACCCGACGCGCTCCGGCATCGTGGATGCGCTCCAGGCGATGGGCGCGCGCATCACCGTGGAGCGCGAGAGAGAGGTGGCCGGCGAGCCGGTGGCCGATCTGCGCGTGTGCGCCTCCGAACTGCGAGGCACGTCTCTCGCCGGCGCGATTATCCCCCGCCTCATCGACGAGATCCCGATCCTCGCCGTGGCCGCGGCGTGCGCCTCCGGCGAGACGGTGATCCGCGACGCGGGCGCGCTCCGGATCAAGGAGACCGACCGTGTCGCGACGACGGCGGCTCTCTTGCGTGCCTATGGCGTGGCCGTGGAGGTGCTGGAGGATGGCATGGTGGTGCACGGGGCTGGAGACCCGCGTGCCCTGAAGGGAGCTGAGATCGACAGCGAGGGCGACCATCGCATCGCCATGGCAGGCGCGGTGGCGGCTCTTGCCGCGACGGGGGAGAGCGTGATCCACGGCGCGGAGTGCATCGATGTCTCTTTCCCCGGCTTTGCCGAGCGGCTCCGGCAACTGGGGGCCGCTGTGGGAGAAGGTGAATGAGGCAGAACCACAGTGCGATCCACTACTACCTTGCGTGTCAGGGCGTTCGCTGCCTCTGTTGCCTCCTGGGCGGGATTGAGGTCTTCGGGCGCGAGAACTTTCCCGAGTCCTCGCGGCTGATCGTCGTCTCCAACCACCTCAGCCATCTGGATCCGCCGCTCGTCGGCGGGGTGGTGCCGTGGTACACGCACTGCATGGCGAAGGAAGAGCTGTTCCAGACGCCGTTCATCGGGTGGTGGTGCCGATGCGTGGGCGCGTTTCCCGTGAAGCGGGGCGCGGCGGACCGCCAGGCGCTGCGCACGGCGTTGCAGGTGCTGGAGATGGGGCGCCCCCTGGTGCTCTTCCCGGAAGGCCGGCGCAGCAAGGATGGCCGGCTTCAGCCGGGGGAAGAGGGCGTTGGCCTCATTGCTCTTCGCTCGCGCGCGCCGATCATCGCGATTGGGATCGCGGGCTCCCAGAGCATTCTCCCGCCCGGCAGCTTCCGCTTCCGGCGTGGCCACGTGACGATTCGTATCGGCAAGCCGTTCACGCTGGATGACCTCTATGGCCAGACGGGCCGGCCCGCCGTTATCGAGGCGACCCGGCGCGTGATGGCCGAGATCGCCTCGCTCCTGCCCCCGGAGCATCAACCCGCGGATGGGATTCCCAGGACCATCTCCGTCGCGTAGGCTTCCCATCCCCTGCGCGTGGAGCACCGGGGTCATAAGACGGGCAGCTTACACCCGATAGAGATCTGGCTTGAAGCCGAGAGCCTCGATGGTGGCAAGCACAGCCTCGCGGTCGGCGGTGCCAACCCACACCTGGAGATCCTCCGGTTGGTCGATGAAATCGATCTCCTTCTCGCGGAGCGCTTCCTTGATGCGCTCCAGTTTCGCGCTGCGCTCCGCGTCGGTGCCGTTCAGCGAGTCGCCGTGCAGCACGATCATCTCGGTCATCTCCAGCACTTCTGGCGGTTTTCTAGCCATGCACTCCTCCCATGCCAGGGGCTCAGGGCGCCCGGCATGACCGGCTCCGCTTCCCTGGCGCGGGCCACGACGGCCCGTTCCTGAACCCCATTCGCCCCGTAGCCAAGGCTCTCCTGCGCGCCACGGGGCGGGGCGTGGAGAGCGCCTGGGGGTTCTGGGGCACGGGGTCTCCATCCCCGGTGTACGGGCCGTGATGCCCGCAACGGGCAGGCGACCGGCGGATGCGCGTCGAAGATTCTTTTTGCCGGCAGCCTTTCTGAAAGCCACGATGCTCTCTTTGCTTGGCGCTGCCGGCTACGGGAAGGAGTGAGAGTGGCATGGAGGAGTTGGGTTTTGGTATTATCGGTTGTGGTGTGATCGCTCCCTGGCACGTCGCCGGGATCAAGGCCGCTCGAGGTGCGCGGCTTGCCGCCGTGTGCGACATCATCCCAGAGAAGGCACAGGAGTTCGCGGCAAAGCATGGGGCGCCTCGTTGGTACGTCGATTACCATGAGATGCTGGAGAACCCGGAGATTGACGTGGTGTGCATCTGCACGCCCAGTGGTCTCCATGGGGAACCGACGATTGCGGCCGCCAAGGCGGGAAAACACGTTCTTTGCGAAAAGCCGCTGGAAGTGACCCGCGAGAAGATGGATGCCATGATCGCGGCCTGCCGCGCCGCTGGGGTGAAGCTAGGCGGTATCTTCCAGCGCAGGACCTACCCAACCATCCAGGCGGTTCGCCGCATGATCCAGGACGGCAAGTTCGGCAAGATGGTGCTGGGCGATGCCTACCTGAAGTATTACCGCTCGCCGGAGTACTACAAGAGCGCCGGCTGGCGGGGCACCTGGGAGCTGGATGGCGGTGGCGCGCTGATGAACCAAGGGGTGCATGGGATCGACGAGATCCTCTGGCTGATGGGCCCGGTCAAGAGCGTCTTCGCGCGCTGCGATCACCTGGTTCGCGACATCGAGGTGGAGGATACGGCCGTCATCCTGGTCGAGTACGAGAGCGGTGCCTACGGCATCATCGAGGGCACGACGAGCGTCTATCCGGGCATGTCCACCCGCGTGGAGGTGCATGGCGAGCTCGGCACCGCCATCATCGACGAGGCGAAGATCACCACGCTGAAGTTCCTCGGCGAGGAGGTGGACGCAGTCGCGAGTGAAGCGGACGATACCGGCGTCGCGTCCGACCCGCGTGCTATCGCCACCCATGGCCACGAGGTGCTCGTTCAGGACATGGTGGATGCGATCTTGGAGGATCGCGAGCCGATGATCCCTGGCGAGGAGCACCGCAAGGCGGTCGATCTGATCCTGGCAATCTACGAATCGGCGCGGACGCGCAAGGAGGTCTACCTCTCCTAGAGCGAGGGTACGACACATCCCCTGATCACGGAACGGCCCCTGGTATCCCAGGGGCCGTTTCCAATCAAGCGCCGGTTATGGCCTGGCTTTCCTACGGGCGCGACGCCGTTTGTGCGGGCCGGCTGCGCCCGGTGGCGATATCGATCACGTCCCAGAGCGAGGCGTCTTCCTGGCCCATCCGCCAGAAGCCGACGGAGCAGACTCCATACTTCTCGGATAGCCGGGTCAGCTTCGCGCGGATCGTCTCGGAGTCGTCAAAGTGGACGACGTGGCTGTGTCCGCTGCTGTCCTTATAGGAGAGCCGCTTGGTCAGCGTCTTCTTGTCGAAAATGACGCGCGGTTCGTGGGCAGCAAGGATCGCCTGCAGCTTCGCCGCGTTGGGGTGGGTTCGCTTCCCCGTCTTCAGATTGTAGTCACGCCCATAGACGCCGATGCCGATCATGAACTTGGATGGGTCCATGCTGCGCATCGCGATGCGCGCCGCGCTCTCCAGGTAGTGGATTGGGCTATGCGGCGTGCGCCCGGGTCCGAAGGTGTAGGTCATCGGCATCAGGCTATCGGCGTGTTGTGCGAGCAAGTCATAGTCGAGGCCCGGGCTGGGCGCACCCTCCCAGGTGACATCCAGGGCGATGCTCAGCTCCTTGCCGCGCGCGTGCAGCTTCTCGGCGAGCTCCTTGACGAAGGCGTGGTAGCCGTGGCGATGGCCCGCGCGCACGCCCTCAAAGTCCAGATCGACCCCGTCGTCGCCCTTCTTCTCGACAAAGGCGACGATGCGGTCGATGGCGGCAGTGCGCCGCGCGGCGGTGCTCAGGATGCTGGAGAGCACGGCGCGGTCGAAGTTGCGATTGACGACGCAGGAGTACACCTTCTTGCCGGCTGCGTGAACGATCTGGCGCACTTCGTCGTTGCGCTGGAAATCGGGCGCCTCCTTCAGGTTGCCGTTGCCATCGACGGCCAGCCATTGGCCGGCGACGATATCGACCGCGCCTACATGGCGGCGCACCGCCGCAAAGCTATCGTCTGCATACGGGACGTAGTAGGCCTTCACTGTGCGCAGAATCGGCTGCGCTCCGGGCGGGGGCGCCTGTGGGGTTTCTGCCGGCGGGATCGGAATCAGCATGGGCGGCATGACAAAAGGGGATACGACCGTGTTTGCCTCCCGATCTACCGGCTCAAGGGGGAGCGTATCGGCTTCGAGAGGCTCCTTCAGTTCATCGCCCTGGACGGGCAGGAGCGGAGCAAAAAGCATCAAGCAGATGGCCAATAGGGTATAGGGCACCGTTGTCCTCCTTCACACACATCAATCCACGCGGCGCCTCTCCTCGCTCTGCATCATCCGTGCGAATGGCGCGGATCCGCTTGCAGGGAGAGCCTCCGACAACGCGCTGTATCCCTTGGCGCCTGGAAAGGTGAGCTCGCTTTCCTGTGGAGCACCGGACACGCCCGGCCAGCCTCGTGCCCGACCTGGTGAGGGTTCGGCCGGGCACCTGCAGCGCCTGGCCTGGCGAAAGAGCCGACCGAATGTTAGTATTTTACCAGAGGCGAGGAAGCGCCGTCAACTCCGGGGCGACGGCGCTTCCTGCTGCGAGAGGCAGGACAGCTACGGGTTGCCCTGCGTCTGGGGTGTTGCCATGGGCGGGGCCATGCCACCTCCCGCCTGGCCGCCCATCATGCCTCCCATCATGCCGCCCATGCCGCCCATCATGCCGCGGCACTGTGGGCACTGGCCCGAGACATGGAGCGATGCCATCTGCTGGAATTGCTGCCGCTGCGCGGGCGTGAGCACCTGGAGCGCATCGACGTAGGCGCGCGATTGGGTCAGCATGAACTCGGTGACTGCCTGCCCCAACGCGCGCGCGGCCGCCTCGACGGCACGCCGCTCCGGATCGGGACGGGTGAGCGCCTGCATCAGGTCGATATGCGCCGCATACGCATCGGCCAGGCGCCGGGCCATCTGCTTCTGATTCTCCGCGTGTAGCGAGGTCAGCCGGCTCACCTGGTCATCCGTCAGGTTCAGCATATCGCGGTGCATCAGGAGCAGGCGCACGGGCGCTATGGCGGCGGCCATCGCTCCATGTCCGCCCCGGCCGGCCTGCGCCCGCGACATCGCCATCATCGGGCACCCGCCTCTTGCCCCAGCTGGAGCCCCATGGCCCGGCGTAGGCTGCGGTGCGGCGTGCGCCGCGGTGACGGCCAGCATCATCGCGAGGATCGCACTTGATAGCCTCATCTGCACCTTCCCTTCCAACGGGCGCATCCGGATCCCGAGCGCGTTCGCAAGCCGCGCGTCTGGCACAGGAAGCGCCATCAACCAGTGGGTCCGGTGCCTCCCTTTCCCCCCGGACGCGCATCCTAAACGAGGTGGTGTGCCTGCGGAGCCCGGGGCCTCACCGCAGCTCTGTTTCGCAAGCGAGCCGCGCTCAGAAGACGAGGTCGGCCACGACGGCGCGGTGATCGGAGACACGCTCCGGTGGCACGAAGCAGCGCCGGGATGAGAGGCCCTCGCCAAGAAAGAGATAATCAATGCGGAGGAGGGGCATGTTCGCTCGGAAAGTGTGCCCGAAGCCCAACCCGGTCATCCGGAAGGCATCGCCAAAGCGGGTGGTGATCTGGCGGTACAGCACTCCGCGAGGGGGCGTGTTGAAATCTCCGGCGATCACCAGGTGACTCGGCTGGCGCTCTGCCACCTCCAGGAGTGCCTCCATCTGCGCGGAGCGCACCCTGGCGGAGTCGTGGAGGTAGGCGAGGCCGGAGCGCGGGTTGCGAAGGAACGCCCGCGGGCGCGCGGCGGTGTTGAAGTGCACATTGAGCACGGTGAGCTGCTCCTCGCCCACCTGAACCACGCTCTCCAGGATCTCGCGCCGATGCTTCCCGGGCATTGGATGCAGGCGGTGAGAGAGGATCGGCAGGCGAGAAAAGGTGGCCAGCTCGCCATGCCGGACGAGGTGCCACTCCGGCAGGAGCCGCTGCAGCTCCGGGATCGGGTCGTCCCACACCCAATGCGGATTAGTCTCCTGGAAACAGGCGATTTCCGGCTGCAGCTCGCGGACCAGGGCCGCGACGCGGTCAACCCCTTCGCTGGCGTGGTGAATATTGAGCGTCATGATACGCACGCGCTCGCCGGCTGCCCGGCTCCGCGCGCCCAGAGGGAGCGTGGCGCCCATGAGCGCGAATGCGAAAAGGATGCTCGCACTGGTGTTGATGGCCACCGGAAGCCACGACCGGCGCACCAATGCCCAGACGAGCAAGCCCAGAGTGGGGGCGACGAAGGGGTGTTGCGGCGCGTAGGCCAGGAGCGTGGTGAGCCAGTGCCGCTCGCCCACCAGCACTTCCAACCCCCATACCGCGACGAGGCCTGCCAGGTTCAGTCCTGATAGAAGGTGAAGCCCCCAATTCGGGCGTCTCCCCGTAGCCGGATGCTCCATTGGCTCCCCGCGATCCCTCCCACATGTCGTGCCACGGCAGCGCTGCCCTCCAGGCACGTTCTTTGCCGGATTCAGCCCGCGTCTGATATCCAGTTCCATCGCCCGGCCCGGATGCCTTCCCAGGGGGTCGCCGCGGGTCGCGGCTCCCCGGCGCGTTCGCGGAACCCGATCATCAGGAGGGAAGCGGCTGCCAGGCAGGATTCTGAGCGCCGGGAAGCCAACGAAGAGAGCGGGCAAGCCACGGTGAGCGGCGCTCGCGGCTCACTACGCCTCCGCAAGTTCCCCGCTGTCCGAGCCTGCTCGATGGTGCCGGATGGTCGCCATGTCGCTTTCCATCGGCCGGGCGGTGGGTCGAAGGGGCTCCATCCGGCTGCCCGGAGACGAGGGCATGCCCGCGAGCGTGGCTGCCCGCATCTCTTCTGACCGAGAAGGGTGGCCCATCGGCCGTTTTGGAGGGAGACAGTTCTTGGATCTGCAACACCGCAAGTGGGTGGTCTGCCCGCGCATTCCGGATGCGACGCTTGCCGCCGTGCCCGAGATGCCCCCGCTCCTGGCCCAGCTCCTCTACAACCGCGGGATCCTGAATGGGGACGCGTCGCTCAACCGGGAGATTCTTGAGCGGTTTCTGCAGCCGCGCTGGGATGGAGGCCTGCACGATCCCTTCCTGATGGCGGATATGGGCCGAGCGGTGGAGCGCATCCTGGCGGCGCTGGATCGCCGCGAGAGCATCGGTGTTTTCGGCCACTACGATGCCGATGGTATCACCGCGCTGGTCTTGATGACGAGCGTCCTGGAGCGTCTCGGTGCCCGGGTCGTACCCTATATGCCCCGGCGTTCGGATGACTACGGCGTGAATGACAACGGCATCGCGGAGTTAGCAGCGCAGGGCGTCACCCTGTTGATCAGCGTCGACTGCGGGATCCGCTCTTTTCCTGCTCCCGAGACCGCCGCACGCCATGGAATGGACGTGATCATCACCGATCACCACACGGTTCTCCAGGGAGACGCTGGCGATCAGCTGCCGGCCGCGTTCGCGGTGATCAACCCCATGCGTGCCGACTGCCCCTATCCATGCAAGTCGCTCGCGGGGGTGGGCGTGGCATTCAAGCTGGCACAGGCGTTGCTGCGCGCGCACGCCCAGCGCATGGGCGAGGCAGAGACGCACTATGCCAAATGGCTGCTCGATCTCGTCTGCCTCGGTACCGTGGGCGATGTCTCCGACATCACGGGCGAGAACCGGACCCTGGTCACTCTCGGCCTGGAGATCCTGAAGCGGAGCAAACGTCCGGGAGTGCAGGCGTTGCTGGGCGTGGCCGGCACCAATGTGAGCAAGCTGAACGTGGAGGCCGTCGGCTTCCAGCTCGCCCCACGCATCAACGCGGCCGCGCGCATGGAAGACCCGTGGCTGAGCGTCTCGCTGCTGCTTGCCACGGAACCCGCCGAGGCGATGTCGACCGCGCGCCAGCTGAACACACTCAACAACAAGCGCCAGGAGATCACGAATCAGGCGATGGCCGAGATCGAGAAGCGCTATGGGGAGACGCTTCTCGAGCACAACGCTATCGTCGTGGATGGGAGCTGGCCGGCGGGGATCATTGGATTGATCGCGGGCAAGCTGCGCGAGGCGTATTCCCGCCCGGCCGCGGTCATCGAGATCAGTAACGAGGAAGAGGCTCACGGATCGGCGCGAAGCTGCCCCGGCTTCCACATCTCCGACGCCTTGCGCGATTGCGCCGATCTCCTCAGCCGCTATGGCGGGCACGCGCAGGCCGCGGGCTTCGCTCTCCCTCGCCAGAACGTGGATGCCTTCCGCGAACGCCTGCAGACCCTGGCGGACGAGAGACTGAGGCCCGAGGAGCTGGTGCCTGTGCTTGCTATCGACGCGCTTCTCGACCCGAGCGAGATCACTCACGACCTGCTCCGCCTGACCCAACAGCTGGAGCCGTGCGGACCTGGGAATCCCTCTCCTCTCTTCGGGATGCGGGGGGTGCGCGTGGCCTCCGCGGAGACCTTTGGCACGACAGGCGATCACCTCCGCCTGATGCTACGGGCGCCCGACCGAACCCTGCGCGCCACCGGATGGCGCATGGGTCTTCTGGCGGAGCAGTTCCCGCCAGGCGCGGCCGTGGATATCGCTTTCGCACTGAAGGAGGACTCTTACGTCGGATTGGCCCTCGATATTCAGGACGTGGCGGCTGCCGGAGAGCGATGATGTTGCGTGCGCGCTGGGGCGTCATTGCCGCGATCCTCTCGGCCCGTGCCGGTTCCATCGAGGCGCGTGTGGAGTTCTCGGATGCCCCCGAGGAGTCTGGGCCGGCGCTGGCCTACCCGGAGTTAACCGGACCGATTGCTGTTGGCGACCGCGTCCTGGTGAACACGACTGCGGTTCACCTGCGCCTGGGCACCGGCGGTCTGCACTTCATCATGGCGGTGGATCGTGGCGAGCCCTCGCTGCCTCCCCCTGGGCCCGGCCACATCATGAAGCTGCGGTACACCCCTCTCCAGCAGGCGGTTCTGACGGCCGAGGAGCGCGCGACCGCCGGCGAGCTTGCGCTCCCGGAGGAGCTGGGGGGTACGCCCGTAGTGGCTGCTGAGCTGCACAGTCAGGTGGCCGCTGTGGCTGCCGGCATCCGTGCCACGGCTCCCGCCGCGCGGATCGCCTTTGTCATGCCGGATGCGGCCGCGCTTCCACTGGCGCTCAGTCATTTGATCCCGCGCCTCCGCGAGGCGGGCCTGATTCACACCACGCTCACCTGCGGCCAGGCGTTCGGCGGCGATCTGGAGGCGGTCTCCGTGCCTTCGGCGCTGGTGGCGGCCAAGGCGGCGGGCGCGGATGTGATCCTCATCGCCCAGGGGCCGGGAAACGCCGGCACGGGCACGCCGCTCGGCTTTTCCGGCATCGCTCAGGCCGACTGGCTCAACGCAGCGCACTCCCTCGGCGGCGTGCCGGTCGCCGCGCTCCGCCTCAGCTTTGCCGATGCCCGCCCCCGCCATCAGGGCGTCAGCCACCACTCTCTCACCGTACTGGGGCGTTTTACCCTCTGCCCCTCGGTGGTTGCGGTCCCCCTCCTGCCAGATCCTCTCGCGCGGCAAATTGGCAGCCAACTTGCCATGCTTCCCGCGCGACACACCATCGAGATGCATGATGGCGAGCCGGCGCTGGCTCTGCTGGCGTCCCTGGGGGTCGCGGTGACCACGATGGGTCGCTCGGTGGAGGCCGAGCGCGCCTTCTTCCTGGCTGCCGGCGCGGCCGGGGTCGCCGCCGCCAGGCGTCTGGGCTAGTGGATGCGGTTCGCAGGGGGCAGGTGGCAGGTGACAGGGGGCGGTTCACCATTCGCTGACGAACGCAGGCAGGCGTCCCGGCGCGCTGCACCCGCCGGCGCCTTGCACGCTGCGCGCAGGGTCCCCCCTCACTCCTTCACTCTGTCATCCCCTCATCTGCCGATGGATCGGGGAAGGGGAGGACTGTCGAGTGTGTGGGATCACGGGGTATGTCGGTTCGCGGCACGCGCTGCCACTGGCGCTGGAGCAACTGCGGAAACTGGAGTACCGAGGCTATGACTCCGCCGGGGTGGCCTTTCCGGATGCGACGCGCGTCCAGGTAGTCAAGAGCGTTGGGAAGATCGCGGGGCTCGACCCGCTGGTCGCCGGCCTGGGCCAGGGATGCGGCACGGCGGTGGCGCACACGCGCTGGGCCACGCATGGCCGGCCCTCGACGGAGAATGCACACCCGCACGCAGACTGCCGCGGGCAGATCGCGGTGGTGCATAACGGAATCATCGAGAACTATCTCTCGCTGCGCGCCCGTCTCGAGGCCGCTGGGCATCTCTTCCAGTCGGAGACGGATACCGAGGTGCTCTCGCACTTGATTGAGGAGCACTACGCGGGAGAGATGGAGGAGGCGGTCGCGGCGGCGCTTTCCAAGGTGCGCGGCTCCTTTGCCATCGCCGTGGTGAGCACCTATGATCCGAACAGCCTCGTGGTCGCCCGGCGCGACAGCCCCCTGGTGATCGGCCTGGGAAGGGGCGAGTATTTCCTGGCGTCGGACATTCCGGCGCTGCTCGCGCACACGCGCGATGTGATCATCCTCGAGGATGATGACCTCGGCGTGCTCTCGCCGGCCGGGGTGCGCCTGCGGAAGCTGGATGGCTCCGCGGTGCAGCGCGCCCCGATGCACATCACCTGGGATGTCGGGGCCGCGGAGAAGGGCGGCTACGAGCACTTCATGCTGAAGGAGATCCGCGAGCAGCCGCGCACGATCCGCGATACGATGCGCGGCCGGGTGACGCCGGATAACCAAGTAGATCTCAGCGCGGAGCTGGGCATCCCTCCTGAGCGGTGGCGCTCCTTTGACAAGATCTCGCTGGTCGCCTGCGGCACGGCCTACTACGCGGGCTACGCCATGCGCTACTTCTTCGAGCGCGTGCTGCGCATCCCCGTCGAGCTGGAAGTGGCCTCCGAGTTCCGGTATCGCGACCCGACCATCGACGAGCGCACCCTCTTCGTGGTGATCAGCCAGTCGGGCGAGACGGCCGACAGCCTGGCCGCCCTCCGCCTGGCGAAGAGCAGGGGCGCGACGGCGCTGGGCGTTGTCAACGTCGTCGGATCGTCCATCGCGCGCGAGGCGGATTCGGTGCTCTACACGTGGGCCGGCCCTGAGATCTGCGTCGCCTCAACAAAGGCCTACACCTCCCAGCTGGTGGCCCTCTATCTCCTCGGATTGCACGCGGCGCGCCTGCGTGGTAGCTTCGGGGCCGAGGAGACGGCCGCTCTGGTCGCTCAGATGAGACAGCTGCCCGACCTGGTAAGCCGGGTGCTGGACTGTGACGAGGCCGTGCGCCGGATGGCGCCCAGCTTTGCCGGAGCCGCCGATTTCTTCGTACTGGGGCGCGGCCTCGACTATGCCGTCTCGCTGGAGGGCGCGCTGAAGATGAAGGAGATCTCCTACATCCACGGCGAGGCCCTGGCGGCCGGCGAGATGAAGCACGGCCCCCTGGCGCTCGTCTCGCAGGGAACCCCCGTCGTTTGCCTCGTGACTCAGGAGGCGCTGCGCGAGAAGATGCTCTCGAACATCAAGGAGGTGAAAGCCCGGGGGGCGACCGCAATCGGTATCGTCCGCGACGGTGACACCGAGTCGGCGATGGCCTTGGACCACGTCATCTACGTGCCCTCAACGGACGATTGGCTGATGCCGATGGTCGCCGTGGTGCCGCTGCAGCTCCTCGCCTACTACGTGGCGCGCGAGCTAGGGCGGGAGATCGACCAGCCGCGGAATCTCGCCAAGAGTGTCACCGTGGAGTAGCGACAAGGCAGCCAGGAGGGGAAGCGCCTGATAGGGGAACCTACCTCTCCCACGTCGAATCCCGTGGGGGAGGTGGGTTCGATGTTTCTCCGGTTTCTCATGTGTCTTGTGGTGGCCTGGATGGCATCGGCCCCGGCGTGTAACGCCGGGCCGATCACCATTCGTGAGGAGGGGGAACGCGTTTTCCTCGGGAATGGGCTGGCCGAATACGAGTTCCGCAGTGACCAGGGCTACGATCTGGTGGCGGTCCGTCTGGCAAAGGACGAGGATCCGCTGCTGGTGACCAGCGCCCACCTGGTCTATTGCGAAGACGGGGTTTGGAAGAAGGAGTGCGGCGCGGATCCGGGCGCGGACGCCGGCGCCGGCTTCGCCGGCCATCAGGTGGAGCGCGTCTCTGAAAAGGGGCGGGGTGGCCTGCGTGTTCGTGCTCAGAACGACCGGCTCCGGGTCGAGAAGAGCTTCCTCCTGGATGCGGATGGCCCGGGTTTGCAGGTGCGCTATCATATCGAGACCATCGCCGCGCACGCGATCAGCCACGGCTACACGACGCTCGTCTGGCTGGATAGCCGTCCGAAGAGCTGGCTGCGCCCTGAAAACTACGCGCAGAATGGGCGCATCATTGAGAAGAGCGTGGTGGGGCCGCTCACCACGCTGAGGATTGGCAACCAGCCGGTGTCGATGCATCCGGAGACCTGGGTGGGCTGCTACGACGTCGCCAAGGGCCAGGGCATTCTGGCAGTGAGCCCCCCAGGCGAGACGCTTCCCTTCCGTGCCGGCGAGCAGGGGGACCGTGGCTTCATCGGGCTCACCTTCCGCAGTCTCGTTCCGGGGGAGGATCCCAGCGGCACCGGCGCCTCTGTGACCGGAGCGTTCACCCTGGTGCCCTTCTCCGGCGAGGCCACAGCGGCCGTTTCAACGTGGGTGAAGCGCTATGGAAAGCAGCACATGCCGCTGCGATTCCCCCAGAAGGCGACCAGTGGGCGCCGGCTGCGCGCCTTGCCCGAGGGCGTGTTGTGGTGGGACCTGCCGACAGCGAAACTCTTCCCGGACGAGCCTGCGCCGGCTGCCACGGCCTCCGTCGTGCGCGTGCAGGCCGCGCGCAACGAGTATGAGCCGTTCCAGATCGTGCTGCGCCCCAAGACCGACCTGGCCGAGGTCCAGCTATCGATCTCGCCGCTCGCGTCGCGTCGCGGGAAGATCCCGGAGGAGTGCGTCCGGTGGAACCCCGTCGCCTACTACCGCTGTGATCAGCCGGTGGATGCCACCGGATTTGCGGGCGAGGTGCCCGATGCCCTCCTGCCCTCCGCGCCGGTCAACTGCGCGGCCGGCCGCAACCAGATCTTCTGGGTGACGATCCGGGTGCCGGCCGATACGGAGCCGGGGGAGTATCGTGGCAGCCTTCGGGTGCAGGCCGGCTCGCGGCTTCTCGCCAGCGTGCCCGTCGTGCTGCGCGTGCGGAGCTTCTCGCTTCCGGACGAGCGCTCGCTGACAGCGTTTGGCCCGCTCTGGAAGGCCCACCTGGTGAAGCACTACGGGGCAGAGAAGACGGCTCAGCTGTGGCCGACCTACCTGGATGACCTGGCCGCGCATCGCCTGGGGGCGCTGCACCCGGAGGCGTCGCCCGTCGCCAAATGGGATGAGCAGGGCGCGCTGACTCACATCGATTTTACCGCGTTCGACCGCGCGATGGAGGAGTTCTTTGCCCGCTACCGGATGAAGTACGTGACGCTGGGTGATTTCACTATCGGCTACGGCCATATTCCTCGGAACAACCGCTTTGGCACCGCTGAGGAGATCCTCTCGCCACTGTGGAAAGCCCGGTGCGAGAGCTACGCGCGCGCGCTGGCCGCGCACCTTCGCGAGCGCGGCTGGCAGGATCGCGTGGTCTTTAGCCTCTTTGACGAGCCGCACGCCGAGTATCACCCGCTGATCCGGGATACGGTTGCCCTCCTCAAGCAGGTCGACCCGTCGTGGCGGTTCACCTTCTGGGGAACTTACACGCCGGCCCTCGATGGCGCGATTCAGGTGTGGACCGTGCCGGCGACCTACTACTCGCCTAGCCTGGCCCGGAAGTTGCGTGCCCGTGGCGATGAGATCTGGGTCTACAATCCCCCTGGCTACTGTGTGGGGAAGACGGCGATGGCGGCGCGCGTCAATTACTGGTGGGCGTGGCGAGAGGAGATCCCGGTGGTCTTCCAATGGACGACCAACGCCTGGATCGAGTGGACGGGGAGCACCACGTTGTGGGATGCTCAACGGAATGCCTCCTGGGTGCTGCCGGGCGAGGAGGGCCCCGCCGGCACGCTGCGATGGGAGCTGACGCGAGAGGGGCTGGAGGATCACGAGTACCTCACGCTTCTGTCGCGGTTGGCGAAGGAGGCCGAGAAGCGCGGGCTGAAGGTTTCGGCGGCGACAAAGGCGCTCGCCGCCGCGCGGGAGGTGGCGTGGTCTCCTGCCGATGAGAAGGCCGCCATGCTCCACACGCAGGATCAGCGCCAGCTGCATGCCGTTCGCGACCAGGTCGCGGATGCCATCGAGGCGCTCCTGAAGCGGCTGCCGGCGCGTTGACATCCCCCCCGGTTCATGCTATTATGCCGCTAGTGGTGGAAGCGAGGGTTGGCCTAGAAGGGCAGGTTGCCAGCGCGAAGGGGGCACCGGCGGGCAGACACGCGCGTCGCGCTGGAGGCGTTCGCCGGCATGGTTGCACGTCTGCCCTCGACTTCGCCGAGCGCGAGGCGTGCATACCCATCGCTCGCGGGCCAGCGATAGCCTCGGGGGGGGCCTTGCCCGGCCTCCACGGGCCAACCGTCCTCGCGGACGAACGCGGGAGCATCCGGCTCTATCCGGATGGATCACCGAGGGCTTCTGGTTCGCCAGAGGTTTGCGGCCCCGTGCTTGGACCAGAGCGCCGATCCGAGGGTGTTCGCGGATCGGTTCTCAGGGCTGGGACCGGGCACGATGGGTCGCTGAGCCGGGACTGATGACAAGAGCGACGATCCAGATTCGTCCACTGTCACCTTTCCATAAGGAGTGATGGATGCAGTTTAAGAACCTGAAGGCGTCCGAGCTGGATGGACGGGTGGAGCTGCCCGGCCTGAATGAGTGGATCGAGAGCCTGAACGGCACGGAAGCCGCGCTTCTGATCGCCGCCCCCGCGGGCACGGGCAAGACCGCCGCCGTAGGCGCGATTGCCCGCAAGCTAGAGCGCGACGTCATGCAGTGCGACCTCCTGCAGGTCTTCGAATACCCCGACAGCCGCGAGGCGTTCCGAGACCTCCTCACCATCATCGAAAACCTGCGCTCGATCGTGTTTCAGGCGGAGGGAATTGGCCGCCTGGGAGGCCGCTTCCAGGAAGCTGGCGATGCCTCGGCTCTGGATCTGATGCGCGACTGGCTGGCCGATAAGAAAGATCGCCTTCGCTCGCGCGGCGTCGTTCTGGTCGCTACCGCCCGGAGCCTGAACGGCCTGCCCGAGGATCTGCTCGCGGAGTTCGACAAGGTCTTTTCTGCTTCCTGAGTCTACGGGAAACCGGATGCGCCAGTGATCCGAGACGGCACGCTGTCTGGCAGGGCGCGCTCTCTCGGATGTGGCAAGCAGATATCCAGACGGCACGCCCGGCGCAGCTTCCCCCTGGAGGGCCTGCGCCATCGGGTGAAGCCCATCCATCCGGTTCCCCCCCGAATGATGCCCCTTCCTCCTCCGTGACGACCGCTCTCCCGGAGC
>DUUU01000542.1 GCA_012841485.1 Armatimonadota bacterium | reverse complement strand
GGCGGCGATACCACGGCTGGGGGGGCCGGTGCTCACTCGCGGGCGGCGCTGAAGCACCGCGTTGCTTCTCAGCAAAGCCCTTCGGGCATCCCACGCCCAGCTCCCGCCCCTCTGCGTTGCGCAGGCGAGTTGCCCAGCCCGGCAGGGCTTCGCCCACAAGGAGCGCGGAGCTTTAGGTCCGCGCTACACAAGCGGGGTCGGTGCTCACTCACGCGCGGTGCTCAAAGCTCCGCGCTGCTTCTCAGCAAAGCCCTTCGGGCTCCCCCTCCCAACCCTCGCCTTCTTGAGGCACCCGGGAATGCCGCCCGGCCCAGCCCGGCAGGGCTTCGCCCACAAGGAGCGCGGAGCTTTAGGTCCGTGCGACCAGCCGGCTTAGAACTTGACGCGGGGGGCCTCGCGCTCCTGGGCCACGATCTCGAAGAGCGGGGCTTCCTCGCTGCCGAGGCTCTGCGCCAGGAGAAGCGCCGGGAAGGACGCCCGGTAGACGTTGTAGTGCGTCGCCGCCTCGTTATACAGCTCGCGCCGGTCGGCGATCTGCTCTTCCAGCCGGCTCAGCTCTGCTTGCAGATGGAGGAAGTTTGTGCTCGCGCGGAGCATCGGGTACTCCTCGAGCCAGGCGACCACGCGCGGCATCAACCGGTCCATCTCCTGCTCCGCGTTGATCCGTTGCTTCCGGTTCGGCGCGCCCAACGCTTGCGCCCGGAGCTCGGCGATCCGCGCGAACACCTCCTGCTCGTGCCGCGCGTAGCCCTTCACCGTCTCCACGAGGTTCGGCACCAGGTCCCAACGCTGCTTCAGAACCACATCGACGTTGGCCCACGCGCGCTTCACCTGTCCATTCAGATTCACGAGCGAGTTGTAAGTGGAAATCAGCCAGATCACCACGATACAACCGAGCACAAACCCCACGACCGCGATCGTCGAAAGCGTATCCATCCGATACCACCCTTCCCCTCAGAAGCCCGTCGCCACGGGCACAGCGATAAGCAGGATGACCCCCAGAAAGATGATTGCCGTCAGCAGCGCCAATCCCAACCCAGCGCCAGTGTGGTGCCCGTACACCCGAGACTCATTCCCTTCGCAGATGACCAGGCAGCCGTGGTGCTCATCGTAGCGGATCTGGCGATCCACCTGGTCCACGCTCTCCCGGCCCGTCTCCACATAGCGTCCCCACACGGTGAGCGCCGTCTCTGGGGCGATATACTCCACCGTCGTACGGATATCGCCAACCCGGGCGATCCATGGCAGGTGCCCCGCCGGGCGGTTGTTGTAGAGGAACGCTCGGTGCGCCGGAAAGAATTGCGCCCCGTCCACCACAACGGTCGCCGTCGCAGTGTTGTCGTTCAGCCCGAAGTTGACCGCGCGCGTGGCGCTGTGGATGGGCACCCACCGGTAGACGACGCGCGTTCGCGTCTTCTTCGCCTGCGCGTCGTAGTAGGTTTCGGTATGGCGTTGGTACTCCTCAGTCACTTCCGAGTAGTAGAGGCACGGGATCCCGCCGATGCCACTGCGGAGGATGCCGTAGGCAGGGTACGTAAAGCCTCGCGCCTTGCAGAAGCCGTGCGATGTGCTCCGTAGGCGCGTCGTTGGGGTCCCGCGCAACAGCTGGCCCCGCTGCCACGCCCGTGCCGCTGAACGCCCGGAGAGAACGCCCAGCGCGGTGAGCACGCCGGCCACCCAGCTTCCTCCAGACGGTTCGAAGCTCTCGCTTGCGAGCAGGAACACCAGAGGCAGCAACAGCGTGAGCCCTACGGCGCCCAGGCCGCTCATCGCCAGCTGCGCGAGAAGCCGGTCGGCGCGCGCCTCACTCTTCCAGAGGAGCACGAGATAAACCAGGAGGTAGAAAGAGAGGAAGCCTATAACGGTCGCCGCCAGAAGGCGCCCGCCCACGCTCTCCGAAACCGGCAATCGGAACCCGGAGCCGCTCCGAGACGCGCGAGAGGCCGGCGCCGGCATCCGGCCCGGCGAGGGCGCCGGATCTGACGCGCGATGCACAATTTCCTTGGGCTTTGCCCACACACCGGCCCCGGCGTCACGCGCCTGGCGTTGATACTGCCGGAACTCCTCGCGTTTTGCGAAGGGGTAGCCCGCGGCGGCGAAGGCGTAGCCTTGCTTGATCAGTCGGGCGTTGACCAGCGCGCCATCCTCCAGATAGATATACGCCAGACTCACGCCTTGAGCATCCTCGCGCGGCTCACCGGTCACCACGCGCACGTTCTTGCCGCCCACCATGCTTTCCAGGATGCGTCTGCTTTTCAAGGCGGCCACTGGGTCATGGGGAAAGTCGGTGCCCAGGAGGCGGAGATGCTCCCCGGTATCGAGCGCGAGCGTGCCATCATCCGCCACGCGGAGAACCCGCGCCGCCGTCACCGCTGGTGCCGCCTCTGAGGCAGCAGGGAATAGCAGGAGGAACGTGATACATGCCAGCGCTCTCACTACCCGGTGTGCCATCTCCCGGCTGTCTCCCAACCCGTCGCGAAGCGCGCCGCGCTCCCGCCGGCCGGTGCTCCCCGACAGGAGCGCGGTGCGTTTCCCGCTCTGCACCCTTCTTTACGCCACCCCGTAACACTCCCCGCGGGCAGCATTTGTCGGCCCTCAAGCGCGCGCCGCCGTCTGGCTGCTTCTACACGCGCTCGCCGTCCTCCTGCCACCGGCCCGGCGGGCGAGCACTCTTTCCGAGACGCGCCGCAGGAGTGGCCGCCTTCCCGTCGAACGAGAGGGTGATCCCGGCTCCAGAAGCGCCGGGAGCGAGATGGAACCGCGCAACGGATCGTCCCACCGCTTTGAAAGATAGAGGCAGCGATGAAGGTCGTAATCAGCGCGCTCCACTACCCCTGGAGTGATATGGAGGCATGCCTCCGGCACGCGACCGCGGGCCTAGGCCTGGACGGAGTGGAGCTCTCGTGGCATTCCTCCTTTGCCCGTCCCCACTGCACGCGCGAGGATATCGAGCAGCTCGTCCGGCTATCGCCCGGCAGCGGTATCGAGCTGTGCGCGCACATCTGGGAGAACTTGGCGCGCATGGAACCTAGCTCCGCCGAGGACGCGCTTCGGGGCTGGCTCGAGCTCTGCGGGCGAACTGGCGTCACCGGCCTGGTCATCCACGGCGGCAGTTATGACGACCAGCGGGAAGGGATCGCGCGGACGCGCCGCGTCCTGGAGCGAGTCCTGCCCCAGTTCGAGCGGCAAGGCGTCACGCTCCTCCTGGAGAACCACTACGCCTACGACTACCGCAACTGTCACGAGCTGTTCAGCGAGCCGTGGGAGTTTCAAGAGGTCCTCTCGCTGGAGAGCCCGGCGCTGCGGATCTGCTTCGATACCGGGCACGCCCACATGACGCGCAACATCGACGAGCTCCTGACCAGCCTGAGCGACCACCTGCAGCACATCCACCTGGCCGACAACGATGGCCGCGACGACCTGCACTGCGCGTATGCCGCCGGCACGGTGCCGTTCGAGCGGATCTACGACACGCTCGCCACGCTCGGCTTCGATGGAACCTTCTGCATCGAGTCTCCGGTGCGCGACGACCTGCGCTCCTTCCGGAAGTGCCTTTCGATGATCCGCGAGCGCTGGCCCGGCGCCGCAGGAAGAGGGAGATGATGGACGTCAGCCACCTGATACGCACCCCCGAGGAGATCGACCGGCTTTTCCCGTGGCTGCGTGAGGAGCGGGTGCGCGGGATCCCGCACTTCATCTCGC
>DUUU01000541.1 GCA_012841485.1 Armatimonadota bacterium | reverse complement strand
CTTCCACGTGCCAGAGGCCTTCGGGGATGTGCTCTTCAGCGAGCGGGCCGTGCCCGTTCAACTGGCGGATCTGGCCGATCTGGCCGCTTCCGCGCCGGCGTTGCGCCTCCGTGTCGGCGAGGGCGACGCACCCATGCAGGCGGAGCTGCAGACGAAAGACACCGCGGTGCGCCGGTCGAAGGCGGCCGTGCCGGCCGGCGGAGGAGAGGTGCACGTTGCCTATCCGACGGGCCGAGAAGGGGGCGCGGGTTCGGCTCGCTACGAAGTGGCCCTTGCCGATGGCACGCCCGTCTACCGGTCGCCGTGGTTTGCACAGACGGGGTCGGTGCTCACGCTCACCGGGCGCCTCTTGCTGGAAGGCGGCGATGGCACGCTGCTCCGCAACGGTCGAGATGCCACGCCGCTTCCTGGAGGAAAGCGCGTGCCGATCAGTCTCCGCCTGGAGCCTGGCGAGAACGTGATCGCCCTCATCGCCTCGGGGAAAACGCGCCTGAGCGGAAAGCTGATGTGTGGCGCTCAGGAGATTCCGATAGGCGAGGGGTGGCGCTGGTCCGAGGCGCCCGCTTCGGGTTGGGATCAGCCCGGCTTCTTCGCGGAGGAGTGGCGCGCCCTGCCGCCGGCGAAGGGGCGGCTGGCGCTCCCGGAAGCGGAGCGCGTCCATCTCCGCCGCGTGATCGCGGTGCCCGTGCGTCGAGAGCGCTTCTGGCCGATGCAACACGAGGTGAATCTGCCCCGCGGCAGCCGCATGTTCCTCAAGCCGCTTTTCGGGTGGGTGGGAGAGCCGCCGGCCGATTATGCCTACTACCTGGACCTGCCCTCCCCGATGCGCATCCTCGCGACCGACAACCTGGATGGCGTATCGCTCAAGCCGCTCCAGTCCAGGCGCATCCGGCGCGAGGGGCGTGATTACACGCGCTACCGCCTGGAGCCCGTGGGTACCCTGGCGGGTGGCTTCACGCTGGAGCTGGTGTGGTCCAACAGCTCCAAGACAAGCCAGGCATACATGCCCGCCTTCTCATTCGGGGGTACCTTCGACTGGCGCGACTTCGCCATCGAGGTGACCTCACCGCGCTATGCCGAACAGCTGCGCGTGCTCTGCCTCAAGTGGCAGAATCGCGGGATTTCCGGCACGTGTTGGTTTGATGACATTTCGATCTGCGAGAAGGGCACGACCGAGAACATCCTCCCCCAGGGAGACTTCGAGGGTGACGCCTGGAAGGGAAGGGCGCACCTGATGGAGTACTCGCGTGACGGCAAGCCGAATCGTGCCTGCCGGCTGACGGGGAAGCGCGAGGATGTGGGTCGGCAGGCGGGCCTCTGGGTGACCGGTGACGCGGTCCCGGTGAAGCCGGGGACACGCTATGTGGTGCACTTGCGTGCGAAGGGCGAGCGGATCGTCTCTCAGGGCGGGGTTGGCCGGGCCTGTCTCGTGGTGGATGTCGGCCAGCCGAAGGAAGAGCGGCTGGTTCTCTACTCGCACTATGAGAGCGGCGAGGGTCACCTCATCGAGGCCGAGCAGGCAACGCCTGTGAATCTGCTGCCGGCGATGAAGGGGCGCGCCCCGAAGCAGGTGCCGATCATCGCGTGTTACGCGAGCGAGGCCTATGAGAACCCAGAGGTGATCGCCGCGAGTGCCGAGATGGTCACCGGCGCTGGCATCAACTGGTTGTGGGGCTCTAACGAGAGCGAGATCGCCCGCCGGGTGCGCCCGCAAGGGGTGAAGTTCGTCTGGCACATCCCGCGCGACGGCTACTCCCAAGAGCCGGTGGACCCGGAGTATCTCCGGCGCCATCGCGAGCATGCCGCCGTGCAGCGGAACGGGGTGCGCAGCACGCGCCAGATCTGCCCGACCGTCCTCCTCGATACGCCGAACGAGTTCGTGCCAAAGCTGAAGGCCTGGCTGACGCAGCGCCTACGAGAGAACCCGTATGACATGGTCGATTGGGACCATGAGTTCCCCGTGGTTCGCGACCAGGCGGTGTGCCTCTGCGAGCGCTGCCGGAAGGCGTTTGCGGCGGAGGCGGGCCTGCCCGCCGTTCCCTCGCTCGAAGAGGTGTTCGAGCGGCATGAAGAGGCATGGGTGAACTTCCGTTGCGGGCAGAACGCGCGCATGGCACGGGTGATCCGTGATGCCGTCAAGGCCGCCAACCCGGAGATTCCGTTCAGCGTCTACAGCGGCTATGAGGCCGCGCGCACGCGGTCCACGTATGGCGTCGATTGGACGAAGATGCGCGACGCGGTCGACTGGGGAATCGCCGGCTATGACGGGGGGCGAGCGACGATCCGCGGCACGATGGAAGCCCTGGGAAAGGTGCCCTTTACCACGGGGTGCATGTACGCGGAGCAGCGCTTCCGCGCCGAGTATCCCTATCCGACGCCGTCGAGCTGGCGAATCCGCCTGATGCGCGCCGTGCTCGATTGCGACGGCATGGGCTTCCTCGTCTGGTATCTGCCTGTTCTCGATGGCGGCGGCTATTGGGGGATCAGTTGGGTCTCGGCGCTGGTGGCCGACTACGAGCGCTTCTTCACGCGCTTCGACCGGCGGGATGACCTGGCGATGGTGGAACCGGCGATGGACGAGAGCACCTTCGCGGTACTCACGCACGGGCAAGAGCGCCTGGCCATTCTGATGAACCCGGGCGGGTCGCCTCAGAAGGTGACGCTCGCCCTGCGCGAGGTGCCAGCCGGGTCCCGGTTGGCCGAGTACGAGACGGGCCGCCGGCATGATCCGCGAAAGCCGGTCACGCTGGAGCTGGCGCCCGGCGAGATCAAGGCGCTCCATCTGGGGAAGTAGCCTTGCCGGGAAGCAGCGCGCGGGCGTAGACATCCGCGCGGCGTCGCGCCCGCGCGTCCCGCATCCGCGAACAGGATCCAGGAAGAGATTCGTGGCCTTGCGCCTCTACCCGCGCGCATGGTATAGTTTACCGTGCGTTCAGCGAGGGAAAAGTAGGGGTGCAGGTACCCGGTGAGCGACGGGACGGCAGCGCCCTCGCGCTTGAGGGCTGCCTTCGCCGGGCTGGCTGCCCCTGCCGCCCGGCAAGCCCACCTACGGGTGGATGCGAGTGAGTGGCGTGCGGCGTGGCTTCGTGGGGGCTGCCTGCACTCCGAGCGTAGGAGGAGCATGTGAAGGAAGGCATCCGGGAAGTAGTCTTGCCCTATCTGGCCCGTCCGGCGGGCATGGCGACGCTCGATAGCGGGCATACCGTGGTGGTGATCCCCAAGCCGGGGGATGTGGTGCATCTGCACACCGTGGTGCGTGTCGGGTCGGCCCTGGAGGACGACCGTACGAACGGCATCTCGCACTTCCTCGAGCACCTGATGTTCAAGGGGACGCCTCGCTACCCGGCCGGCGATTTCGACCGGATCCTGGAGGGGATGGGCGCGCG
>DUUU01000540.1 GCA_012841485.1 Armatimonadota bacterium | reverse complement strand
GACCGACTTCAGCTCATCAACGCGCACGCTCCCGGCTTGAGCGACGCGCCCGAGGTCGTTGCGGCCCAGGTCCACGAGCATGATGTGCTCGGCGCGCTCCTTCTCATCGGCCAGGAGCTCTGCCTCCAGACGGCGATCCTCCTCCTCGGAGCGGCCTCGGGGGCGCGTGCCGGCGATGGGGTGCAGGGTGATCTGCCCCGCGTTCTGCGTCACGAGGACCTCCGGCGAGGAGCCGACGAGCCTGACATCGCCATACGAGAGGTAGTACATGTAGGGCGAGGGGTTCAGCGAGCGAAGCGCGCGGTAAATATCGAAGCCCTCGGCGCGCGTCCGGCGCGAGAGGCGCTGCGAGAGCACCACCTGAATGGCATCGCCTGCCGCGATATACTCTTTCGCATGGCGCACCGCGGCCTCAAACTCCGCTTGCGACAGGTTGCTTTGCAGCGGAGCAGGCGAGGCTTCCTTCGGAGATGGGGGCGCCTCTTGCGGGAGCGGCTGCCGCAATCGCTCAACGAGCGCATCGATCTTCGCGACGGCCTGATCGTAAGCCGCATCGGCATCGCCTTCCACGCGGGCGTTGGCGACCGCCAGGATCTTGTGCTTCACGTGGTCGAAGATGAGCAGCGTGTCGGTGAAGATGAACTGACAATCGGGGAGGCCGAGCGGGTCTTCGCTCTTCTCGGGAAGGCGCTCGAAGAAGCGAACCAGGTCGTAGGAGAGGTAGCCTACGGCACCGCCGCAGAAGGGGGGCAGCGTCGGGTCAGCCACATAGCGGTAGCGGCCGGCGATCTCCTTCAGCAGGTGGAGGGGGTCGCAGCCGGGGGCGAGGGTGCGTGTTGTCGTCTGGCCTGCCTCAGTGATCGTGGCCTGGCGACCGCGTGTCTGCAGGACGAGGAAGGGATCCGCGCCGAGGAAGGAGTAGCGCGCCAGGCGCTCTCCACCGGCGACGCTCTCCAGGAGGAAGGCGTGCGACCCGCCGGCCGCCTTCCGAAAGGCGGAGACCGGCGTCTCCATGTCTGCAAGGATCTCCCGGTAGACGGGAATCAGGTTTCCTCGGGCAGCTCGGGCCCGAAACTCCAGGCGGTCTGGCCGGATCATCAGGGTGCTCCTCACTTTTCCAGATCGCCGCGCGCGGCGGCGTTGGGTGTGGAATCAAAAAGAGCCGGGGCTCATACGCCCACGGCTCCAGGAGGCACTTCGCTGATGTGGCCGCGGGCGGTAAAACCGTTCGCCCGCAGCCCTCCGGCTGTTAAGTCTGCCAGGCCCCAGAGATGCGCGCACGGGTGGCAGACCGGGCGAACGGTCGCCACCACCACCAGGAGTTGCTCCCGGTCATCACGCGCTGTACTGTTGCCTGTTCGTTCACTCAATCACTCCATTCGGGCGGGTGCCCCGCCCGGATGCGTGCATTATACCAACAGCCTGTTAGGCTGTCAAGCACTTCTTGCGGTGAAAGCGGAACGCGGTGTTTCAAGCCTCGCCCACCGAGAGCGTCTGCACCTCCCGGTTGTCCAGGTCGACAACGCGGATCGCGTGGTTATTGGTGTCCGCCACGTAGAGCCGGCCATCCACGATGCTGAGGCCCCCCGGCTCCCAGAAGCGTGCCTCGTCCCAAGGGCCATCCTGGTGGCTGGCCTCTCCGGTGCCCGCGAACGTCTCGGCGGTCCGGCGCGCGGGATCGATGCGCTTAATCTTATTGTTGTAGGTGTCAGCAACGTAGAGGGAGCGGTCGTGGAAGGCCACCCCGAGCGGGTGCTGCAGGCGAACCGTCCGGCCCTGGCCATCGCGGTCGCCGAACTCGAAGAGGCCCTCGCCGACGAGCGTTTCGACGCGGTCGGCCTGCAAGTTTGCCACGCGGATGGCGCTGCTCTCGCTATCCGCGAAGTAGACGCGGCCGTCAGAGGCGGCGAGGCCGCTGGGCTGGGCGAGGGCGCTGCGCTGCAGCGTGTCGTCATACAGCGCCTCGCGTCCCGTGCCAACGATCCGCTGCGCCTCGCCCGCCGCCGGATCGAGCTGCCAGAGCTGGTGAGTGCCCGCCATGGCGATTACCAGCGTGCCATCGCATAGGGCGATATCCCACGGCGAGTTGAGGGCGGTCTGCAGCGCGGGCCCTCCGCGCCGGGCCAGGCGCGCTTGCTCCCCGGTACCGGCGACGCGCTCCACCTGGCGTGCTTGCAGATCGATGCGTCGGATGCAGTGATTCCCCGTGTCAGCCACGTAGAGCACGTTGCCATCAAGGGCCATCCCCTGCGGGGAGTGGAAGCAGGCCGTCGCGAAGTCACCATCGCGCAGGCTCGGCGCACCCGAGCCGGCCACGGCGATCAGCGTGCCATCGAGGTTAGCGATGACGATGCGGTGGTGCGCCGTATCAGCGATCAGCAGCCGCCGCGAGGCCGCGTCTGCCAACACCTTGCCGGGGAAGGAGAGGGGGCGCGCCGGCTCCTTCTCTTTCTCCAGCGACCACGCGACCGGCGTTCGATCCAGCTTCCCCTGGCGATCATGCTCATCGGCGATCTCTTGCACGATAGCCGCCATCGGGTCGGCCTCGAACTCTCCAACGTGTCCGCCTACCACGCGCCCCGCCGGGTCGATCAGGACCGTGGTGGGCCAGGCAGAGACGGCGTACGCCTGCCAGACGATGGAGCCGACATCACTGAGCACCGGATGGCGGATATCGTAGCGCAGCACCGCCTGACGCAGGTTGGCGAGGACGCCCTCGGCGGTGAACTTGGCCGAATGCACGCCGATCACCACCAGGCAGTCGGCAAAGCGCTCCTCGAGCTCCCTCAACTGAGGGAGGACGTGGATGCAGTTGATTCAGCCGTAGGTCCAGAAATCGAGCAGGACGATCTTTCCCCGCAGGCCGGCCAGGGAGAGCGGCGCTGCCGTGTTGAGCCATTCCATCCCGGCAGGGAACTCCGGGGCACGCACCGCACCACGCATCCTCGTCGCCATGACAGCCTCCTCCCAGGGAGGGATCCTACCCCGCACAGCCGTGGTGGCAACCCCGCGGTGGATCGCCAAGGAGGATCCCCCCCCTCGACCGGCGTAAAGTGAAGGAAGGGAGGGTTGAGCAGATGAAGGCAGGGCTGTTGACGGCCATTCGCGAGGTCGCGTGCGGCGAGATGCCCGATCCGAAGCCAGGCGCGGGCGATGTGCTGGTGGCCGTGCGCTCCGTGGGCGTGTGCGGTTCGGACCTGCACTACTATCTGCGGGGCTGCATCGGCTCGCAGGTGGTCAAGGAGTTTCCCTTCGTCCTTGGCCATGAGGCGGCCGGCGAGGTGGTCGCCGTCGGCCCGGAGGTGCGCAAACTGCGTCCGGGCGACCGCGTCGCCGTGGAGCCGGGCATTCCCTGTGGCGAGTGCGAGCCGTGCGTGACCGGCCGCTACAACCTCTGCCGCGACGTTCGTTTCTTGGGCACCCCTCCCATCCACGGCGCCTACTGCGAGTATCTGGCGGTGCCGGAGCGGTATGCCCACCCGCTGCCACCAGAGCTCTCCTACGATGAGGGCGCCATGATCGAGCCACTGGCCATCGGCCTCTTCGCGAGCGATCTGGCGGCTATCCAGCCGGGCTACTCCGTGGCGATTCTGGGCGCTGGCTCAATCGGCCTGGTCACGCTCATGTCGGCGCTCGCCGCGGGTGCCGGCCCCGTCTTTGTCAGCGAGCCGCTCGATGCCCGGCGCGCGGCGGCAAAGCGCC
Organism: Armatimonadota bacterium; assembly: GCA_012841485.1. Next base: position 7,482 of record DUUU01000540.1, on the reverse strand, counting down.
TGGGGGCGACGCAGGTCCTGAACCCACACACGGATCCGGTGGTGGAGGCGATCCTCGATGCCACCGATGGCCGCGGCGTGGATGTCGCCTTCGAGGCGGCCGGCGCCGTCGAGGCACACCAGCAGATGGTCGAGGTCGTCCGGCCGGCGGGAACCATCGTGCCGATTGGGAGCTGCGCCGAGGAGCTAGTGCCCCTGCCTCTCGCGAGTTTCCGGCGCAAGGGGGTGGAGGTGCGCTTCGTGCGCCGGTTCTGCCACACCTACCCACGCGCTATCGGCCTCGCGCAATCGGGCAAGGCGAATCTGAGCGCATTGGTGACGCATCGCTTTCCGCTCGAGGATCTGGCAGGTGCCTTCCGCCTGCTGGAGGACTACTCGGACGGCGTTATCAAGCCGGTGGTCACGCTCTGAGACGATCGCTGCCCGGCAGACGGGCAGAGCCGTGGCGCATCGGCTGGCATCGGTCGCTGCGCCCCCTGGCCAGCGGCTGTCAGGAAGGGTGCGGCCCGGCACAAGCCCTTGGTGAGCAGCTTGAAAGGATCACGGTTTTGGCGAACGTCGAAGGGAGCGCCCCGGCGAGTGGGGCGGGTGTGATGGAAGCGGCACGCCAGGTGGTCGAGGCGGTCGAGACGGTTATCCTGGGAAAATCGGAGGTGGTGCGGCTTGCCGTGGCCTGTCTCCTCAGTAATGGGCACCTGCTGATCGAGGATATCCCTGGCGTTGGGAAGACGATGCTTGCTCGCGCGCTCTCGCGCTCCATCGGTGGTGTTTTCAAGCGAGCGCAGTTTACCCCCGATCTTCTCCCGGCAGACCTGACCGGCACCGCCATCTTCAACCAGCGCAGCGGCGATTTTGAGTTCCGCGAGGGCCCGGTGTTCGCCAACGTCCTCCTCGCCGATGAGATCAACCGGGCGACGCCCAAGACGCAGTCGGCACTCCTGGAGTGCATGGAAGAGCGCCAGGTCAGTCGCGATGGGCAGACGTATGATCTGCCGCGCCCCTTCCTTGTGATCGCCACGGAGAACGTGGTGGAGTACCAGGGCACCTTTCCACTGCCGGAGGCGCAGTTGGACCGCTTTCTGATGCGCCTCTCGCTCGGCTATCCGGACCATGAGAACGAGGTGGCTATCCTCACGCGCCAGATGAAGGAGCACCCGATCACGCGCGTGTCGCCGGTGACGGATCCCGACGGCGTCGCGCGTTTGCAGGCAGCCGTGGCGGATGTGCACGTGGATGAATCGCTGAAAGACTACATCGTGCGCGTGGTCGAGGCGACGCGCACGCACCCGGCCGCGCGTCTTGGGGCCAGTCCGCGTGGCTCCCTCGGCCTGATGCGTGCGTCGCAGGCATTCGCTGCCATCGAGGGGCGCAACTTCCTCATCCCCGATGATGTGAAGGCGCTGGCACCGGCGGTTCTGTGTCACCGCATCGTCTTGCGCCCGGATGCGCGTGCCCGAGGTGCCACGCCGCAAGAGGTCATCGACGAGGTGCTCCGCGCCGTGCCGGTGCCGCTTGCCGCCGAGCGTCTGTAGCCGGGAGCCGGCGGATGGGTCTCTACAGCATCTGGCCTTTTCTGATTGCTCTCATCGTCTGCGTCGGCCTCGTGGCCTTCGTCCTGCGGATGCGCAATCCGAAGATCACCACGCTGATCGTCGCCCCCATCTTCCTCTACCTCGTGTCCGCCATCCTCGGATCCGCACAGCTCTACTTCATGGGCACGATGCTCCTGGGCATCTGCATTGTGGCGTTTTTTTTCGCCCACTTCTCGCTCCGGGGCATCACGGTTGAGCGGACGGCCACGACGCCCGTCGCTCGGGGCGATCAGGTAGAGGTGCGCGTGGAGGTGACCAACCGCGACCGACTGCCGAAGCTGTTCGTGCGCGTGCGTTGCCCGATGCCGGAGTGGCTGCGCGCGGAGCAGGAGACCGTCGCCATCGCCGGGCTGTGGCCGGGCCAGCGGAGCACGGTTCGCGTGTACGCGCGCGCGCTCAAGCGCGGGCGCTATGCCCTTCCGCCCGTGGAAGTGGTGGGCGCCGATCCGCTCGATCTCTTTCAGCGGCTGGCTCGCTTTCGCGCGCCGCAAGAGGTGGTCGTTCACCCCACGCCCGAGGCCGCGCCCAGCCTGGAGCTGTTGGGCGACGACCTCCTGGGCACCGTGGCGCCCCGGCGGGTGATGCGCCCCGGGCATGGCCTCGACTTCCATGGCCTGCGCGAGTATCGTCCGGGCGACGATGTGCGCGCCATCGATTGGAAGGCGACCGCGCGCCTCTCGCGGTTGATCACCATCGAGTTCGAGCCGACCCAGGTGGGCGATCTGGTGATCCTGCTGGATAACCGGGAGAAGCTGCAGATCGGCACGGGCCCGAACTCCACCCTGGAGCGTGCCATCTCGCTCGCCGCGGGAGCGGCCGCCGCGGTGCTTGAGGGCCGCGGCAGCGTTCACCTCCGCGCTCTTGGGGACGGCGCCGCCACCACGGTCTCTGCCGCCGCGGGTGATATGCGGGTGCTGATGGATGCCCTGGCCGGCATCAGGGCCGAGGAAGGGAGCTTGCAGGCGCTGGTGCCGGAAGATGTGCGCGGGCGCACCGTGCTGCTGGTGACGCCGTCGGCCGGTCCCGAGGTCGTCGCCACAGTACGACAGGCGACCGCCGGCGGGGGCCAAGCCGTGGCGCTCTTGCTGGATCGCGCCGCATGGACCGAGGAACGCCCTGCCTCGGGGATTGGCCGCTACTTCCGGCGGGACGCGGCGGCGGATGGCGATGCGGAGAGCATGGCGGCGATGCTTCATGACGCGGGCGCGCGCGCCCTGGTGGTGGGCCGCAATGGGCTGAGCCGGGAGCACGCGATGCGCGTTTGGGAGGAGATGGCCTCGTGAAGTGGCCCGGCTGGCTGACGCTGCTTCCGGGATGGCGCTCGCGCCTGCGCGTGCTGCTTCCACTCTACGTCGCCACCTGGCTTGCCGGTTTCTGCGCTCTTCTGGGTATCGGGTCCGTCTCCTCAGACCCGGAGCTACTCACGATCACCGGCACGCTGATGACGCTGGGTTTCATCCTCAGCCTGGGGTTGCGCCTGGCGAGTATCCCGCGCAGGGCCATCCTGTTGCTCCTGGGCTGCGTGGGTCTGGCTCTGGTGGGGCTGTTGCAGGCGCGCCAGTTCACGGTTGGCGTGCCGGGCAGCGCCCCGGTAGCGCCACCCATCCTGCCGGCGCTTGGTCTTACCTGGTTCCTCGTCGTCTACAGCTACACGCTGGTCGCGAATGACCTGCTCCTCTTCGTGATCCCGCCGGCGCTGGCCATCCTCGGGCTGTCTGGCACCGAGAACCCGAACCCCGACATGTCGGGCTACTTCCTCGTCTTCGTCGTCGCGTCGCTCTTCGCCGTCTCGTACCACAACTACTTGCGGTATGCGCCCTTGCAGCGCCTGGGTGACACCCCCGAGGTGTTGGGGCCGGTCCTGCGCTGGCAGCTGGTTGCCACGGCGGCGCTCTTCGCCGGGGTCTCCGCGCTCACGGCCGTGGTGGCCGTGCCGTTGAACGAGGCGGGGAACGTGGGGGTGTACCGCTTCCGGATCCGGGCCACCCCGCTCCTGCAGAGCTTGGCCGCGCTGCGCTACGACGTGATGGGGCGGGAGATCCGGATCGGGCTTGGCCCCAGCGCGCTTTCCGAGCGTGAGGTGCTTCACATCGAGAGCCCTGAACCGGCCTACTGGCGCATCCGCACCTATGATCGGTACACCGGCAATGGGTGGGTTGACAGCATGGAGGGCCTGCCGCAACGCGTCCTGGCGACGACCGGTGGCACCGCGTGGGAGGCGGTGTTGCCCGGACGGGGGATGGGCGGCCGCGCGCGCGGCGAGTTGCTTACGCAGAGAGTGCGCGTGGTAGGGCATTGGGCTTCATCCGCGATTCCCGCCGCGGCGGAACCGGCCATCGTCCGCTTTGCCACCTATCCCGGCCCCCTCCTGATCATGCCCTCGGGCAGCGTGCAGCTTGTGAACATGCCCCGGCTCACACCGGGCTTCGGCTACGAGGTGGTGTCGGATGTGCTGCGGGCGCCACCGGTGGCCCTGCGGAGCGCGCCTCCGGCCGGCGAGATCCGCGATCCGGAACTGATCCGAACGCTTGCCCCTTACCTGCGCGTGCCCAACAGCGCCTGGCGGCTGCGCGCCGAGGCAGAGCGCCTCACCGCCGGCTTGAAGAACGATTACGACCGCGCCAGCGCCATTGAGGCGTGGCTGAGCGGCAACTACGTCTACAACCTGCAGGTGGCCCCCGTGCCGGAGGGTCAGGACGCGGTGACGCATTTCCTCTACACGGCGAAGGAGGGCTATTGTGATCTCTTCGCGAGCGCCATGGTGCTCCTCTGTCGCGCGGCGGGCATTCCCGCGCGGCTGGCCACCGGGTTCTCTGATGGCACGCGGGATCCAGACACGAAGAGTATCATCGTGCGCGAGCGTGACGCGCACGCCTGGCCCGAGGTCTACTTCCATGGGTATGGCTGGGTGACTTTCGAGCCCACGCCGCCTTCCGGGGAGGACCTGCTCTCGCAGTATCAGAAGGGCGGGTGGTCGCTCCTCACGAGCCGGATTCGGCGCGAGTTCACCTTCCCGGTTCTGATCCTCTCCTTCGTGGGTCTGCTCAGCCTCCATCTGGTCCGTCTGGTGGCCTACGACCCCTGGCGCCGATGGCGAGACCTGCTCGCCCGCTCTGGGGAAGACGCGCGGGGCCGGGTGCTGCGCGCCTACTACACGGCGACCCATCGCTTGCGCGGGCGCTATCCGCGACGGGCTTTCCAGACGCCCACGGAGTACGCGCGAACGGTTGCGGAGCGGGCCGAAGGGGCTCCCTGGCTGCCGGACCTGGATGCGCTGACGGATGCCTTTCTGGCCGCGCGCTTCGGACGCGACCCCCTGACCGAGGAGGATGCCGACCGCGCGGAAGCCAACCTGGCGCGGGTTATGGCGGGCCTCAAGCGGCGCTGAGCAAGAACGGGCCGAGAGGCCGCCAGAAGCGCGAAGCCCCTCCGGAGAGGAGGGGCTTCGGTGGTAGATGGGAAGCGCCGGCGTTTCCGCCGGCGAGACGGAGCGTCACTTCGTCAGATCGAGGCTCAGGTCGGTGCGCATGACGAAGACGTCCCCCTGGACTGAGCTGACGCCCGAAAGGGTGCCCAGCGCCTTCAGCGCCTGCTTCACGGCGGCGGGCGGGGCGGCCTTCTGCCCCTTCCCAGGCTTGGCGGGCAGCTTCTCCAGGAGCGCCGTCGCTTTGGCCAGGTCGACGAAGAAGGCGCCCGTGAGGTTCTCGCCCGCTGTGGCGACCGTGCGCTGATAGACAGGGCTATCAGCAAGAGAGTGGCCGTTGCCTTTGGCGAGGACGAGCGGGCTCTTCAGGGCGTCCGGCGCAACGCCGATGACCAGGAAGTCACCGGCGAAGGTCCATCCGGGCGAGACTGGAAGGGGCGCGGTCTCCTGATCCATATAGTAGTAGCGCCCCTCGGGAACGTTCTTTTCGATGAACTTGATGCGCAATCCCTCGCCGAGGTGCGCGCGCAGCTTCTGCATCGTCTTGTCAAGAGCGGGCACGCTCGTCGTGTGGAGGTAGAAGAGCGCGGGAATGGTCTTCAGATCGGGGGGCAGGTCGTTCAGGACGATGGCGCACTCGGTGCCGATGTGGTCGAGGAGATCCGCCTTTGGGTTGAGGCCGGTGGCGGTCTGAAGCGCCTGTCCAATGCCGGCGAGCATCTGCTGAACGTCACCTTGCATCGAGCTGAAGAGCATCTGGGTGATCTCGATGACGAAGGGGAGGTTATTGAAGCCGATGTAGAGGAGAGGGTCGGCAGAGGCAAGCCGCGCCGAGCGGAGTGGCGCTCCCTTTTGCGCCATCAGCTTGCGCCCGATTGCATTCTCGGCGTTGATCAGGGTGACCGTGTCGAAGGCGATGCCTTCGTGGCTCAGCTCCAGGCGGCCTCCAGCGGCCGTATAGGCCTCCATCACCTGCTTGAGCATGGCGGGCTGGATGGGGAGTGACCGAGGCTTCGCCGCGGGCTGGCCCTTGGCCTCGCCCTTGGAGCGGGCTGCTTCCTCCGCCATCTCCATCATGCGCTGGTTCAACCGAGTCGGGTCCCACCAGAACCACGCGGGTGCTGGCCCCTTGGCAGCAACGAGCGCCTGCACGCGCTGAAACTCGGCATTGTTGCCGAGGCCCTCGGCGAGTTGGATGCTCAGATCCACCGCTTTCTCTAGCCAGGATGGCTTGGTGGCGATGAGTAGCCGGTCTTCAAGGAGCGCGTAGCCTAGCTGGCCCTCTTTCAGCCTGCCGGCGGAGACGCTGGTGAGTTGTACGCCCTGATACTCGCGGGCGGTGAAGGTGGCCCTCCCCTGGAGCTGCAACTGCATCTGTGCCACGGTGAGGAGCGCGCGAGCGTGCTCATAGTTCTTGAGCGGTATCACGACAACCATCGGTGGCACTTGCTTTGGCGCCCACTTCTCATCCATCAGCGCCAGTGAGACGCGGTCCTGGAACGCGTGGCTGAGCATCTCGAGGATCTGACTGGGGTTCGCGCCAGCGGCGGCGCCGGGCCTGGCTCTGGCAAATTCCTGCGCCAGGAGCCGGCCGAGCGTCGTTCCCTTGATCTCTTCCCAGAATGCGCGGATCTGCTCGATATCGGCGGAGATAAAGGCCATCGCCTCCGGGGGCACAGAGGTGAGGATGGCGTCTTCCTGTTGGGCAGCGGTGATTCCGGATGCCATCAGGAATGTGCCGAGAACAACGAGCACTCGCGAGGCAAGCAATCTCTTCATCGTCATGTACCTCCTCAATGCCTACAGAGGAACACCGGCAAACCGATATGGGGCCCGGTCGTCTCCTCCCATCGGGATCCGAGGGCCGCCCCGAGGGGGCATGCAGTCCCAGTGCTGGCTGCCTGTAGCTCCCGGCATCATCCCGGCAGAGACTGAGAACCGACCCGAAGCACTCGCTCTCTGAGACAGCCTCTCCCCTTTCGGAGAGGGCTTTCGGACAGGATCCAGGTGCTGGCTGCAACGCGCCCAACGCATTGTACCACGCGCGTGCCTGGGTGTCAACAAGAGGAGAACCGGAGTTGGCTGCCGAACAGATTCTTATCTTTCTGCAGTTCATGCCGGCGTTTCGCACCGGCAAGCACCACGGAGACACAGATGGCATCAATCAACTACCGGCAGCGCCCGCACCGGCGCTTCAACCCGCTCACGCGGGAGTGGGTTCTCGTCTCGCCGCACCGCATGCAGCGCCCCTGGCAGGGCGCCGTGGAGAAGGAGCAGGAGGCGCGGCGGCCCGCCTATGACCCGCAGTGCTATCTGTGTCCTGGCAACGAGCGAGCCGAGCCGCCGGGGGGTGGGCCGAGGCCGCGCAATCCCCAGTTCACCGGCACCTACGTTTTTCGGAACGATTTCTCGGCGTTGCTGCCGGATGCTCCGGACACGCCGGCGGATACGGGTCATGACCTCCTGG
>DUUU01000539.1 GCA_012841485.1 Armatimonadota bacterium | reverse complement strand
TGGCGCATCGCCGCGCCGGGGCACGAGCCGGCAACTGGATGACGGGCCGCTGGTGCCGCCGGGGCGTGCGCCGCATTCACGGGATGACCCGGCACGGCGTGGCCGGCCTGCGGTGCCCTCACACGGGCCACGTGTGCCATGGCGGCTGCCTCGTCAAACTCCGGTGCTTCGCGCTCGATGATCTCGATGGCTCCCTGGGGGCACTCGCCCAGGCAGGCGCCCAGGCCGTCGCAATACTCATCCTTCACCAGGCGCGCCTTGCCATCGATGATTTGGATCGCGCCCTCGGCGCAGGATGGCACGCACAGCCCGCAGCCGTTGCACAGCTCCTCGTCGATCTTCACAATCTTGCGAACTGCCATCTTTCCCTCCCTCTCGACGTGTGACCTCATGGTATCATACACGCGAGGCGAGGAATATGACTTTCATCATATTGACAAGAATTCCAGTTTGGTGTAGAATAAGGGTGCTTGAAGGCCGGGAACCGGCGACAGTCCTCGGTAGCTCAATGGCAGAGCGCTCGGCTGTTAACCGAAGGGTTGGAGGTTCGAGTCCTCCCCGGGGAGCCAGATGAAAAGGGAGACGCGATGCGTCTCCCTTTTGCTATTTGTGGTGTGCCCGGCGGACCGGCGCGGCCGGCGAGTCTAGATGGCAAGGCGCAGCGAGGGAGCGAAGTGGGGCGAGCCTGCTGGCGATAGTCTCCCAATAAGGAGTGGCCTGATGGCTGAGAGGCCCGCAAGACCTTTTGAGTGTCTCCAAACGACTGGAGGCGGGCCGCATCCACCGCGAGCCCGCCTCCAAGCCAGAGTGCTTCGCGCTTATCGCGCGAACTCGTGGCGGCGCAGCCAATGGGCACAGAGGGCAGGCCACTGAGAAAGAGCCGGGTCCTTCGTGCCTAGGCCGAAGCCGTGCGGGCCCTGCTCGAAGATGTGCATCTCAAAGGGCACTCCCGCCCGGCGCAGCGCATGCGCGAAAAGATCGCTATTCTCCCAGGGCACTCCGGTGTCCGCCAGGGTGTGGATCAGAAACGCCGGAGGAGTCTCAGCCGTCACCTGCTGCTCGTTCGACAGCAACTCCACCAGCTCCGGGGGCGCGTTCTCGCCGATCAGGTTCTTGCGCGAGCCTACGTGCGCGAATTCACTGAAGGAGATCACCGGGTAGACTAGCACCATCAGATCAGGCCGGGAGCTGACGCGCTCGACCAGATCCTCGGCAGAGGGATCCCCGGAATCAAAGTGTGTTCCGGCCGTTGAGGCAAGGTGGCCTCCGGCAGAGAAGCCGAGGATGCCGACGCGGGCCGGGTCGAGCCCCCATTCGCCGGCGCGGGCGCGCACGGTGCGGATGGCGCGCGCGGCGTCCTGAAGCATGCAGGGGTGCGCATAGCGCGGAGCCAGCCGGTACTTCAACACAAAGCCCGCGATGCCCTCACGATTCAGCCACTCGGCGATGGGCTCCGCCTCATGCGGCGCCAGATGCTGGTAGCCGCCACCCGGGCAGACAACGATAGCGGCGCCCGTCGCCTCTTTCGGGTCGGGCAGGAAGGGCGTGAGCGTAGGGATATCCTCTGGGGTCTCGCCCTTGGCGCCCGGCGCGCCACCGGGCCATAGGATGATTGGTTGAGACATGATGGTTGCTCCTCAGGGCCGGACGAATTGCTCCCGGAGCCAGGGCCAGACGCGCGTGGCGTAGTAGCGGTGTCCGCCATCGCCCACGAAAAGCTCCAGGCGGTCGGGGCATCCGGCGGCGGTGTAGATCTCGCGAAGCAGTGAATAGGCCTCTTCGACGCCTTCGATGGGGAAGATCGGGTCTTCGCGCCCCGCCACGATCAGCATCGGACGGGGCGCAACCAGGCCGGCCAGGTCGTACATCTCGATCATATTCGAGAGGCCGGGCACAAAGTTGCAGGCGCAGTGCGGCACCGCCTGGATGGATGCGGCCCAGGTGCAGAAGTAGCAGCTTGGGATCGCGGCCGCGATCCGCGTGTCCATCGCGGCGAGGAAGAGAGTGGCCGTGCCGCCGCCCGAATTGCCCGTCGCGACGATGCGGTTGCTGTCGACATCGGGGCGCTGCTGCAGGTAATCGACGGCGGCCATCAGGTCCCACACGCGCATCCCGAGGAGGTTGCGCCCGATCTGCATCGCGAGTAGGGAAAGGCGCTGGCACGAGCAGCCGGCATTCTTCTCGATATCCTCTTTCAAGCGGAGCTCGCCGAAGCCGCGCAGGTCGGGGGCAAGGGCGATATATCCCTGGCGCACGGCCTGGACCGCGTAATCGCGTTCACCTTCCGCGATCAGGCGGCGGCCGTTCTCATCCTGAGGCAAGCCGGCGGGGATGATCTTGCCGGGCCCGTGCCCATGCAGGGCCAGCACCGCGGGCACCTTTCCGGATTGACCCAAGGGGCGCAGGATGAAAGCGGGCACCTCCAGATCCGGTTCCGTGCGGAGGAGAAGCCGCTCGCGAATGTAGCCATCTACCTCTTCGCTGGTTTCGATGCGCGCGTCCAGGAGACGTGGCGCCGAGTGCATTTTCGGTATTCCCAGGCGCTCTCGAACCAGGGTGCGCACCTTATTCTGCCACGAGGAAAGGTTTTCTGGGTGTGCGTGGCAATAGGAAAGCGCGCGCGGCTGCGAGTCGCGGAGCCGCGCGAAGTATCCATCAATGAAGGAAGTCGCCATATAAACTCCTCAATCAGTGCCGGACAGGCGTGGATGCCTGCCTCAGCAGAGGGATGCCGCAGCGAGGCGGCGCGCCCGGAAGCACGAGCGCATAGGATGGTCGAGCGGGCGCAATGCACCCGCGTGCCGCGTGGCTCGGTTTCATCCGGTGAGGATGCCTCCCATCGGCAGCGGAGGGGAGACCCCCGAATCTCTCAGGCACGACAGACCACGATTGGTAACGGCAGAATACACGAATGAAGATCCTCTCATCCTCCGATGACGTGAGTGGCCCGGCGATGAAGGGAAGCCAGGACGGCTGCTGTCCGACGGGACCCCGGGATGAGAGCGGGTTCATCGACCATCCCAGAGCAGAAGTTTCGACGCTCCGGCCGGCTTTCCTGCCGGACGTGGTGGAAGCAACCCGTTGGGTGCTTCCGGAATTGGCGTGCGAACGGGGGCTTTCCAGGGCGAGGGCGTAACAAAAGCATGCGTCCTGTTGTCTACAGGAATGACGACGGTTGGCGGCCGGTCCGCGACCGCCTGTGCGTGTGTGTTGTGTCGGCAGGAATGGAGCGGGTCATGAACGCTGAAGCAGGCGTACTGCAATCGCCGGAGGAGTTGGCGCCCGGAGGGCCGCTCATAGCGACCGGCGCTGCCGGCTTGCCATCTTGGCGGGTCTTTGCCGCCGCGACTTTGGCTCTCGCCGCCGCGGCGGTGTGGTTCACGGTGGCGTGTCAGGAAGGGCGTTTCGCCCGTAAGGCGATGGGTCCGGATAGCGACCTGCTATCCGCGGCAGAGCTGGAAGATCAGCTCAACATCTAGGCGCTTCGATGGCGTGATACTCTCTTGAGAGAACTCACAGGGTCTAGGCATGCCAACCGCGGGTTGGCATGCCTTCCCGCGCCTGTTTACCTGCCGTCGAGGAGTGCATTGACTTCATGCGGCCAGTCACAGTATAATGAGGATGTAGGCGACCTCTTGCCACCACCAAAGATTCGGGCGGTTGGCTCAGCTGGTTAGAGCGGCTGGTTTACACCCAGCAGGTCGGGAGTTCGAGTCTCTCACCGCCCACCAAGAAGGCCCCAGGAACGATGCTGTTCCTGGGGCTTTTCACTCTGCTAGCCAGCGGCTGGCTGCCCGTCGTGCTTCAGGTCGGAGTGCCGGCAGTCCCCCATGCCGGCTCCCCAAGCTGTCCGCGGGCTCCACCGGTGCTACGGAGCTGAACCCGGGTGGAGATCGCAAACGGCTTCCCCGGAGGTGCCCATCTGTGCTGGCATGATCGGTGCCTGGGCACGAGCCAGGACACCACGAACTGCAGGATCCCAAACTCAACCCAGGAGAGCACGGCCGGGGAAGGGAACCCCTTTTCGAGGAGGATGACGGATGATGGTGGAGCGACAGACCCTCTACCGTTGGGTGCGCAACGGCACTGTTTCGCGGTTGCGCGTGGCTTTGAACGCCGGCCTGGACCCCAACCACCGCAACGCTCGCCTCCGGACACTCCTACACGTCGCTGCTGCCAGCGGCCAGGCGGAGGTCGCGCGCTTGCTCCTGGAATATGGCGCCGTCGTTGACGACCAGCCGGATCCGGGGCAAACCCCGCTGCTTGAGGCCATCGTAAAGGGCCACGCGGAGGTGATGCGTGTGCTGATCGACTATGGGGCAGATATCTGGGTCGAGTCCGGGGAAGGCATGACGATGCTGCACGCCGCCGCGTTCTGGGGAGACGAGGAGTGTATCCAGGTGCTAGTGGACGCAGGGCTCCCGCTCGATATGGCGGACGACGCAGGCATGACGCCCCTCCACTACGCGGCAAGATTCAGCCCCGCATACAGGGCCGAGACCGTCCGCTACCTGGTGCAGCTGGGAGCGCGCGTGAACGTGCGGGATCGGAGGGGGCAGACGCCGCTACACTTGGCGGCCTCTACGAGCGACCCGGTAGTCGTGATGGCTCTCCTCGCGTGCGGGGCCAACCCGCGCATCCGGGATGATGAGGGCAGGACAGCGTGGGATGTGGCTGACGGGCGGGACGGGGAGGTCATCCGGGCCCTGTTGGAGGTCGCCCTGGCGAACGACCGCGAGTGAGCGCCCCTGCGGTGTGATTCGCGGCGGCGGAGGAAGCGTGCCTGGCCCGCGGGGCAGCACTGGCGACGCTGCGTTGGCTCGCCGATGACCATCGCGACGGGGTGACCAGCGCCGGTGCGCTGGATGCCCACAGCAGGCGGGGGAACGGGCTGCGTTCCGTTGGCTGCCGGACACGGAAGGATCGGCCGCAAACGCCCTGAACAGCGGGTCTGGGTGCAGGCTGGAAGGGTGAAGCCGGGTGACGGCACGGGGTCGAAGCAGCCGGATGGGTGATGCGCCAGGGGTGGACAGGGGGAGAGAGGTCGCCACTGATGCCAAGAGATTGGCGGGAGATTACCGCCGCCCACGTCATGGAAGCGATTCGCCGGTACGACGAGCATCCTGAGCGATACACGAAGGCCAGGCATACGTCTATCATCCACGAGGGGAAAGAGTATCCGGCAAAGGCCATTCGCGGGATCGCCTATGAGGTGTGCTTCAGGGAGAGACTCAGCCAGGAAGCATCCTCGGGAGGCCAAGAGACGGCGCGCTTTTTCCGGCGCCTGGGCTTCACGGTGGTAACGGGTAGCGATCTATCCCCTTCGCCATCTGGCAGGGGAGAGCATCGGCATCCCGGACCACCGAGATCGGGACGCCGCCTCGATAGGGTTACCCAGAAGAACGCACTCCAGCGCCTGCTGCAGAAGCGTTTCGGCACCGTGGTTTCCGAGGGGGCGTTCGAGTGGCTACGCGTGCCTCGCCCGGAGGAGCTCGACCCTCTCTATACTCGCCTTCTACGGTACTGCGTGACTATCGCGGGCATGATGGCTTCATCCAGCCAGGGCGTCGCCCTACCGTCGATTTCCATGTCGAGGCGTTGAATCTTGTCATCGAGTATGATGAGGACCAGCACTTCAGCAAGGCGCGCCAGCTTACCCTGGAGAGCTACCCCGATAATCCGTGAGTGATCCTGCCCCGATTTCGTCGGCAGTCTGCTGCGGGGCACTGGCCAGGCTCTCATACTCATGGAACGTCATATGGCCGAGGGCTGAATGCAGCCGCTACCGGTTGTACCAGGTATCGATGCGGGAGAGAATCTCCAGCCGGGCTCCTTCCTGGACACGGAAGATACGGCGACGAATTAGCTCCGCCTTGAGCGTATGGGGATGACGCCATCGCGGCGCTATCTCAACGATTGTCCTTCCATAATGATGGCCTCGCAGCCGCTGGTTTTCGCGCCGCCTCCGTCTTGAACTTACCTGCCAATCGCCTACCCAGGCGGATGCTCGCAGACCACAGGCGACCGGGGTCTGGAGAGAGCGATCTCCAGACCCCGGCTTGTTACATGTAACCGCCCTTATTCAGTCATGTGCTTCGATCCTGACGATGCGATTCGTGTCGTCGTAGGCACGTGCTAACCTCCTGAGGTAGCGCGTAACCCATATCACCGTCGCCATGCTCTCCGGGTTACAGAGGCTGTCGGCGGTGTCGAGCAGTTCCTTTGCAAGATCCTCCAGGAGCAGCGTCTCCGTTTCACCCATACCGCCCATCTCGGGTGTCAGGAAGAGCGCCTCCGCCGTGCCCCGAATGAGATCGGCAGGGGTGACCCCGAAGATATTGGTCTCACCCAGATCAGCGAATAGCGCCATCATGATCTGGTCCGCAACCTGACGAAGCGAGCGAGCTTGTTCTGTACTCAACTCATCCTTCCTCTGTGAGCGTCACTAACCAGCCGCAGGAGCATGAGAGCGCCCGGAGCCAAGACCCAGCTGGTAAACCGAGACCCCGACAACATGAAAGCTGCTTCCGTGAACACCTCCTCTGCCAGGAACCGGACCGCTTCAACCGTCGCTTCGCTGCAGATGATGCGCGAGACTACCATGCAGGCGCATCCCCCCGTAACGGCCCGACATGCGACACCAACGCCTTTTCGACACAAATCCATCCGGCTACGCGTTCCGTCCGATTGCTGTCGTTCGCTTGTTGGTCTTAGTGTGATGGCGGGTCTCCCCTCCTTAAATCAGGAACAACAAGGGCCCCGAGCCGCTCTTCCGCCCCGCAGAACTACGAAGGACGCCCAAAAGCGTTCGCTATAGACGAATAAGACACCGGTCTCGGAGCCCTACTTCCTCACACAGACTCCTTGTATGATCGCGATGAGTGTAATGGCTATGAACTGCTGGTTACTTTTCCAATTCTTCGTGCCATCCTGTCACCGTCGCCTTGGGTTCACTGCGGCGCCCCCAGGGCGAAGGTGCTCGTCTAGTGCTTGTTTGAAGAGCAAGCTCTACCTATTATACGTTTCAGGGCGCGGCACTGTTTCAATTACCTCGCGTGAGTCTTGGCGCACGCTGGTCACCCCGATGGTGGGGGCACGGGAGTGATGCTCTCACGAAAGAGGCGGCCCATCACCATAAAGAATCATGAACGTTCCTTTGTTGGGGGAGGCTTGGGGCGAACGGGTACCGGGGTGGGTTGTTGCCTGGCCCGCCACAGCCTGGCATCAGGCCAGGACGCCCTGGCGGGGATCACCGACCTTCGTCGCAGGGCACGTGACCGGGTGATCCATCATCCGTCACCGTAAACGCCCGCCCAGTGCCGGATGGTGCGCGGTTGGCAATCAGGGCAGTGAGTATATGGCTCATGGACGCCCTTCGCAGTCGTAAGCCTCGTTGAGTGCGTCTCCGTGACCCCGCCTGAGCTGGGCGAGCGGTTCGTGCGATGGGAGGGTGGTGCTCATCTGAGACTGCCGGCGTGTGGGGTGGGGTCCACCTCGCGATGGCGAGCATTCCCCTTGGGGACTGCCGGCACGATCTTGCCCTCGAACCAGGCGTAGAGCGTGGGCAGCACGAAGAGGGTGAGCAACGTCGATGTCACCAGCCCGCCGAACACCACGGTCGCGAGCGGTTTCTGCACCTCCGCGCCGGTGCCGGTGGCGAGCGCCATTGGAATGAAGCCCAGGCTGGCCACCAGCGCCGTCATCAGCACCGGGCGCAGGCGCACCTCCGCGCCCTCGATGATGGCATCCGCCATCTCCTTCCCATCCTGCCGCAACTGGTTGATGTAGGAGACCATCACCAGACCGTTCAGCACCGCCACGCCGAAGAGCGCGATGAAGCCGACACCGGCAGAGACGCTGAACGGCATCCCGCGCGCGAAGAGAGCGAACACCCCTCCCGTCACGGCGAGGGGCACGCCGGTGAACACCAGCAGCGCCTGGCGCAGCGAGTGGAACGTGGTGAAAAGGAGGACGAAGATCAGGAAGAGCGTGACCGGCACAACGACCATCAGCCGTGCCCGGGCCCGCTGCATATTCTCGAACTGCCCGCCCCAGTCCACGCGATACCCGGCCGGCAGCTTCACCCTCTCGTCAATCTTCCGTTGCGCCTCGGCAACGAAGGAGCCGATGTCGCGCCCGCGCACGTTGGTCTCCACCACGACGCGCCGCTGGCCCCACTCGCGGCTCACCTGCGCCGGCCCTTCCACCAGCTTCACGCTCGCGAGCTCTGCCACGGGAATCCGCTGTCCGTTCGGAGCGGTGACAAGCGTGTTCTTGATTGCCTCGGGATCCTCGCGCACTGCCTTGGGGAAGCGCACGACCAGGCTGAAGCGGCGGTCCCCCTCGATCACCTCGGTGGCTTCCTTGCCGCCAATGGCCGTCTCCACCACCTCCTGCACGTCGTCCACGTTGATCCCATAGCGGCTGATCGCGTCGCGGTCCACCTCGATCTGGAGCATCGGCAGGCCGGTCACCTGCTCGACCTTCGTGTCCGCCGCGCCGGACACCTCGCGCAACACCGCCGCGATCTCCTCGGCCTTCTCGCGCAGGATGTCGATCTCTTCGCCGAACACCTTCACCGCCACGTCGGAGCGCACGCCCGAGATTAGCTCGTTGACGCGCAGTTCGATCGGCTGCGAGAAGAGATAGGAAATGCCAGGCACCTTGGAGATCTCGGCGTTCATCAGGTTGACGAGTTCCTCTTTGGTCTTGGCGCGCTTCCACTGGCTGCGTGGCTTCAATATGATGAAGTGGTCGCCGTGGTCCGGGCCGGCGGCATCGGTGGCGATCTCGGCGCGCCCGGTCTTCGTGACCGCCGTCTCCACCTCATCCGGGAACTTCTCCATCAGCACCTTCTCGATGGTAGTGGCCAGGCGCGTGGCCTCGGAGAGCGACACGCTGGGCAGCTTGAAGGCCGAGAAGGCGATTGCCCCCTCATCCAGCTTCGGGACGAACTCCGAGCCGAGGAACGGGAAGAGCAAGACGCCGGCCAGGAAGAGTGCGGTGGCCTCCAGCACGGTGGTCCGGCGATGTGTTATCGCCCAGCGCAGCGCAGGCACGTAGCGACGGCGCACCCATCCCAGGACGCGATTCTCGCGCTCCACCGGCCGGTCGCGCAGGAAGAGGGCGCACAGCACCGGGATCAGCGTGAGGCTGAGGATCATCGCGCCGGTGAGCGCGAAGACGACGGTGAGCGCCATCGGCTTGAACATCTTGCCTTCATACCCGGTGAGCGTGAGGATCGGCAGGTAGGAAGCGATGATGATCATCTCGCCGAACTGCGTCGCCTGGCGCACCTCCAACGCGGCGGCGCGCACGGTCGCCAGCCGTTCGTCCGGGGTCAGCGCGCGCTTTAGCTCGCGCCGCCGCTCTGTCAGCCGGCGCACGCAGTTCTCCACCATGATCACCGAGCCGTCCACGATCAGCCCGAAGTCGATTGCACCGAGACTCATCAGATTCCCGGAGATGCCGTACTTCTGCATCCCCGTCAGCGCGAAGAGCATCGAGAGCGGGATCGCGGAAGCCACGATCAGCGCCGCCCGGATGTTCCCCAACAGCGCGAATAGGACGGCGACCACCAGCACCGCGCCCTCGAAGAGGTTCTTCTCGACGGTCCGGATCGTCTTCTTCACCAGCTCGGTGCGGTCGTAGAAGGGGACAATCCGGACGCCGGCCGGGGCCAGGCTCTTGTTGAGAGCCTCGACCTTCTTCTTCACATCGGCGACGACGGTCCGGCTGTTCGCGCCGCGCAGGAGCATCACCACGGCGGTGACGACTTCTCCCTGGCCATCCTTCGTCGCGCTCCCCTGGCGCACTTCCGGGCCGACGACCACCTCGGCCACGTCGCGCACCCGGATGGGGATGCCGTCGTGCGCCGTGACCACGATGTTCTTGATCTCCTCGATATTGCGCACCAGGCCCACGCCGCGCACCAGGTACTGCTCCGCGCCGTGCTCGATGTAGGCTCCGCCGGCGTTGCGGTTGTTGCGGCCCAGCGCGTCGAACACATCTCGCAGGGTCAGGCCGTAGCTCACCAGCTTGTCCGGGTCGACCAACACCTGGTACTGCTTCTCGAACCCGCCGAAGGGGTTCACCTCGGCCACGCCCGGCACCGTGCGAAGCTGCGGCTTGATCACCCAATCGGTGAGCGTTCGCAGGTACATGGCGTCGGGATCGAACGGCGTGAGCCACGGGGAACTCTGCGCGAGCCCAGCGTCCCTGCGCGTGCAGACCGGGCAGGGGCAGCCGCAGGGCGCCAGGTAGCGGTGGTGCTCCTCATCCTCCGCCGTATGGATCCCCTCCGCGCGGTGGATGGCACTCATGGAGGAGTGGGCACCCACCCCGTCCACCCCAGGGATGCGCTCCACCACGAACTGGTAGATCTCCCCCAGTCCGGTGCTCACCGGGGCCATTTCCGGGTGCGCTCCCACTCCGGGCGGGAGGTGCTGCGAAGCATCCTGCAGCCGCTCCGACACCAGCTGCCGGGCGAAGTAGATGTCTACATGGTCCTTGAAGACGACGGTGATCTGCGACAGCCCGAACTTGGAGAGGCTGCGGAGCTCGGTCATCTCCGGCAGGCCGCTCATCGCCAGTTCCAGCGGGAAGGTGATGAGTTTTTCCACCTCAAAGGGCGACAGCCCCGGCGCATCGGTGTTGATCTGCACCTGGACGTTGGTCACATCCGGCACGGCATCAATCGGCAGGTCGAGCGCCGACTTCACCCCAACGCCGATGAGGAGCGCGGCGAGGATCAGGACGAGCACGCGCTGCTCCAGCGCGAAAGCGATCAGGCGGTTGATCATGGAACGAGAGCCTCCGTCTTCCTGTGCGGCAGAGTGGGGTCAGTGCGCGTGCCCGGCGTGACCGAGCTCTTCCTTCTTCCCGTGAGACTTCACCAGAAACGCGCCTTCAGTGACAACCGCTTCTCCCAACTTCAGGCCGTCGAGCACCTCGTAATAGCCGCCACTCTCCGCGCCCAGGCGCACTTCCCGCTCCTGGAACTCCGTCTGACCGAGGGCGACGAAGGCGACCGTCCTCTCACCCTCACGCTGTACTGCGCTGGCGGGTACGGTGAGCCCGCCCTGCCCCTGGGCAACGCCGATGCTCACCTTGGCGAAGACGCCCGGCTTCAGCTTGCGCCGCGGGTTGGCGATCTCGCAGCGCACCACCAGGGTGCGCGTCTTCTCGTCGACCACGTCTCCCACGTAAGAGACCTTGCCGGTGAACTCCCCTTCAGGGAAGGCATTCGCCACGATGGTGACGGGCTGGCCGACGCGCACCTGATGCACGTCCTTGGCGTACACCCTGGCCTCTACCCACACGGTGGAGAGATCGAGGATCGTGAAGAGCACGTCTTGTGGGGTCACGACTTGACCGCGATTCGCGGCGCGCTCCAGGATGCGCCCGCCGATGGGGGCGGTGATCGGCACGCTCGCACCCTCCCCATCCACCGGGGCCCGCAGAACCTTGAGCGTGTTGCGGGCGGCTAGCAGGCGTGCCCGGGCCTGAGCGACCGCCGCCTCCGCCGCCTGCGTCTCGCGTCGCGCGTAGAGGTCTTGCCTCGCTACGCTCGTCTCCCGGCGGAGCAGCGAATCCAGCGCCGCCAGCCGGTTCTCCAGCTCGACCAGCACCCGTTTCTTCTCGGGGGAGGTCGCGATGCTGAGGCGCTGCTTCGCCTGATGGAGCGCGGCCTCGGCCTCGGCGCGGGCCTTCTCCGCCTGGAGGAGCTCGTTCTCGGCCTGTTGGATCTCGCGGCTGGCATAGACGCCGGAATCGAGCAGCTCGCGCTCTCGCGCCAGAACCTGCTTCGCGATCCGCAGCTGCTCCTGAGCTCTCTTCAGCTCCGCGTCCGCCGCATCCCGCGCCGCCTGAGCTTCCTCCAGCTCCCGGCGGGAGCGGACGCCGGTATCAAACAGCTTCTTCGCGCGTGCCAGGTTCGCGTCGGCGAGGCGCAGCGCCGTCTCCGCCTGCTGACAGTCCCTCTCCGCCTCCGCCATCTCGCGGCGCGCCTCTTCCAGAGGCCGGTACTGCACCGCGCCGGCTGCCACGAGCGCCTTGCGCCGGCTCAACTCCTGTTCGGCAAGGCGGCGCGCGCTCTCGGCGCGGTCGAGCATCGCCTGCGCCGTCCGCACGGCAGCCTCGGCATCCCGGAGTTCGGTCTCGTGCTCCACGCGCCGGGCAGCCAGCTCGCTTGCGATCTCATCCCGCTTCTCGCAGATCTCATCCACCGATTTCTGCGTGAAGACTCCCGAGCGCGCCAGTGTGCGTGTGGTCGCCAGCTGGCGCTCCGCGTTGGAGAGCTCCGCCTGCGCTTCCTGGTAGGCGGCGCGCGCCTGTGCGGCCTCCATGCTGTCCACCACGGCCAGCACCTGTCCAGGCCGGACTGTGTCGCCGACATGGGCGCTCAGGCGTGTGATGCGCCCCGATACGAACGGCCCGACCTTGACGACGCGGTCCGTGTCGGGAACGACTTCGCCATTGGCCTGGAGGGCCGGGCCCGCCGCGCCATAGCGGACGGTGGCCGTCTTGATGCACCCCAGCTTGAGGCTCTCCGGCGGCAGCGTGATCGTGCCCTCCTCATGACCGCCTTCGCCGTGAGCTTCCTCACCCTCCTCGTGGCGATGGCCCTCATGGCTCCCGGTATGGCCCCCATCGCCTTCGTGGTGTACCGCTTCCCCCTTGTGGGTCTCCACCGATGCGCGCGCGGCACCCGGCTTGCCGGCGGAGCGGTGCTGCGCGACGGCATAGCCGAGGAGCACGAGCAGGAGTACGAGCCCCGGCACCGCCCCTCTCTGAAGCCTTCTCACTATCGTCATGGGTCCTTCTCCCCAACGGGTCTCTCTCCATCGCGGCCGGCCCCGGGATGGGTCAGCGGTCGGCAATCGGGTTGCCAACGGCCCGGTCCAGCGCGGCGCGCGCCCGGATCGCGCCACGGCGTGCCTCGACCAGGGCGCGCTGGGCATCGATCACCTCCAGGTAGGTGAGCGCGCCCTCCTGATAGCCGGTCTGGGTCATCTCGGCCAGCCGCCCGGCGTCGGCCAGCACGCCGTTTTCGTAGCTTCGCGCCACTTCTGCGGCCGCTTGCAGGCGGGCCAGAGCCTCTTCAACCTCCAGCGCCACCTGGTTTCGCTGCTGCTCCAGGCGAGCTTGCTGAGCCTGATAGGCGGCCTCCGCCTGCCGGACCTCGGCGCGCCGGCGCCCCCAATCGACGAACGGGAGAGTCACTCCCACGCCGATGCTCCCACCATTCCGGGTCAGGCGCGCGCGCTTCGCCTCCAACACCACATCCGGGCGCTGTGTCGCGCGCGCCAATTGGGTCTCTGTCTCACGCGCGCGCACCTCGGCTTGGATTGCCGTCAGCTCGGGGCGCTGTCGCTCGGCGGTTGCACGCGCGCTCTCGGCGTCCGGGGGCGTTTTGGGGCGGGGCAGTTCGCCTTGCAGGGCCAACGGA
>DUUU01000538.1 GCA_012841485.1 Armatimonadota bacterium | reverse complement strand
GCGCCCGGACTATGGGATCTACGAGGCGTGCGGGCGCTGCGGGGCGTGCCTCCTCAGTGCGGCCGGCAACCATCCCGATCTGCGCGTCATCGCTCCAGAGGGCGAGCGCATCCGCATCGATCAGATGCGCGACTTGCGCCATGAGGTCTCGCTGACCGCGTTCGGCGGCGCCCGCCGGGCCTACGTCATCCAGCAAGCAGAAGCCATGACCGAGGAGTCTGCCAACTGCATCTTGAAGACGCTGGAGGAGCCCCCGCCCGGCGTCACCCTGATCCTGGTGACGGCGAGTCTATCGCGGCTTCTTCCGACGATCCTCTCGCGGTGCCAGATCGTTCGGTTTCGTCCGGCGGGGCCGGGGGCCATCGAGGCGCTCCTTGTGGAGAGGCACCACGTGCCAGCGGCTCATGCCCGCTTCATCGCCAGCATCTCCGGCGGGAAGGCCGGCTGGGCCGTGCGGGCCGCACAACGGCCTGCCATTCTGGATGTCCGCGAGCGGCTGATGCACCTGCTCGCGCGCCTTCCCGAGGCAGATCCCGTCTTCGTCTTCCGCGCGGCCGAGGAGATCCGCGACATGGCGGTTGCCCTGGCCGACGCGGGGACGCCAGAGCCGTCGGCGGGAGAGGCGGTCTCCGCTTCCGGCGCCAGCAGCGAAGACCGGCAGATTCGCGCCAACGCCGATGCCATCCTCGATATCGCGCGCGCCTGGTTCCGGGATCTGCTTGTTCTGAAAGTGGCGAACGAGGTGCCCCTCATCAACGTTGACCGGCGTGCGGAGCTGGAGGCTGCCGCCGAGCGCACCCCGCTGCCCCGCATCCATGAGGCTCTGGACGCTCTTTCGCACGCTCGTTACTACCTCGCACGCAATGCCAACGTGTCGTTGGCCCTGGATGTCATGATGGCTCGACTGGTGGTCGGTGGGTGAGCCAGGCTGTGCCCCAGGGGGCACGGCACACCTCTTCCCCGCATCATACCCGCCGCCTGGAATAGGTTCGCGCCCAGCGCGAACGGGAGGAACGGATGCTGGTTCCACTGATTATGGCCGGTGGCAAAGGAACACGCCTCTACCCGGCAAGCAGGGAAGCACGCCCGAAGCAGTTGCTGCGCGTCTTCAGCGACCTCACCATGATCCAGGAGACGGTTGCCCGTATCCGGGACCTGGCGTCTCCCGAGCAGATCTTCATCGGCACGACGCTCGAACTCCAGGATCGGATCCGCGAGCAAGTACCGGAAGTACCGCCCGAGAACTATATTATTGAACCCATCGGCCGCGACACCGCGCCCGCGATTGCCTACGCCGCCCTCACCATCCAACGCCGCTACCCAGACGCCGTGATGGCCGTCCTCAGCGCCGACCAGGTCATCAAACCGGCAAGTCGCTTCCACGAAGTGCTCACCACCGCCGCCCGGGCCGCCGCCGAAACGCACGGCTTGATCACGATGGGCATCCGGCCGGATCGCCCTGAGACAGGCTATGGCTACATCAAGCCCGGCAAGCCGCTCGGCGCGGTCTACGCGGTGGAACGCTTCACCGAGAAGCCCGACCGAGAAACGGCAGCCCGCTTCGTGGAAGAGGGCTACCTCTGGAACAGCGGCATGTTTGTCTGGGAGGTGCCGGCTATCTGCGATGCCCTGCGTGCCCACGTTCCCGATATCTATGACGGCATTCGCGGGATCGTCGAAGCTCGCCGGCCCGCGGAGGAGGTCTTCCCCACCCTGCGCCGCATCTCCATCGACTTCGGGGTGATGGAGAAAGCACCCAACGTCTACGTCATCGAGGCCGATTTCCTCTGGGATGATATGGGGGCATGGACCTCCCTAACGCGCGTCGTCGACGCGGACGAACAGGGCAACGTCGCCCGGGGCGACTTCATCCCCATCGACTCAACCGGGTGTGTCGTCCACAGCGATGGCGGGCTCATCGCCGCAATCGGCGTGAACGACCTGGTCATCGTCAAGAACGACGATGTCGTGGTCATCTGCCCCAAAGCGCGAGATCAGGAGATCAAGACGCTCGTGCAGATGCTCAAGTCCGATCCGGAGCGACAGAGATATGCATAGACGCCGCGGCGGGGCTCGCGTCAGACGCGGGCCCCGCCGACTCGCTCCTCGGAGGGCCTCGTGACACAGCGAGAGGGAGCCCGAACGCCTGACACGCGATGGCGGCGCACGCTCTACGTCATGTGGCTCGCGGAGTTCGTGGCGACTTCCGGCATCTCGCTGGTGATGCCCTTCCTGCCGCTCTACGTGCTCGATCTAGGGGTGGAGGACCCAGTGGATGCCCAGCGATGGGCCGGTCTCCTCATCGCCGCCAACTTCATCTCTTCCGCCCTCATGGCTCCCGTCTGGGGGTGGCTGGGCGACCGCTATGGCCGCAAGAAGATGGTCCTACGCGCCATTTTTGGGCTTTCCGTGGCCATTGGCCTGATGGCGCTCGTTCGCACGCCCCAACAGCTTCTAGCGCTCCGCCTGCTGCAGGGCGCGGTGGGTGGCTTCGTCGCCGCGTCGATTGCCCTCGTCGCCAGCGCCACGCCAAAGAAGCACCTCGGCTACGCCCTGGGGCTGCTGCAGGCGTCCTCGACCGCCGGGCACGTGGTCGGGCCGCTCTTCGGCGGCATCCTGGCCGATCACTTCGGCTACGCGCAGGTCTTCCTAATCACCGGGGCCACCTGCGTCGTGGCCGGGATTATCGTCACCCTCTTTGTCCACGAGAAGTTTACCCCCGTGGCCCCCGAGAAACGCGCCGGGATACGAGACACCTTCTCGATGCTCCTGACGCTCCCCGCCCTGCGCGCAACGTTTGGAATCATGTTCATCACCCAGATCGGCTTGATGACGATTCAGCCGATCCTGGCGCTTTTCGTGCAGAGCCTGGAAGAGGGCTCGGGAGGGATGTTGCGCACCAAGGTGGGCCTCATCTTCGCGATGCCCGGCCTGGCGTCTGTCCTTGCGGCGCCACTCTGGGGCCGCCACGGCGACCGGGTCGGCCATCGCTACACCCTGGCGATAGCACTCCTTGGCGCCGGGCTCCTCTACCTGCCGCATTACCTGGTGCATACCGCGGCCCAGATGATGGTGATCCGCTTCTGCGTCGGCCTCTGCACGGCTGGCATCTTACCCGCGGCAAACTCCGTGGTCGCCAGCGCCGTGGAGCCAGGCCAGACAGCGGGCGCGCTCTCGCTCCTCTCCACGGCGCGGTGGCTGGGATGCATCGCCGGACCGCTGATGGGGGGCTACCTCTCGGCGCGGTTTGGCATTCGCCCCATGTTCATGATCACTGGCGCGCTCCTCCTCACCAGTGGCTTCGGTGCCTGGCGCACCGCGCACCGCGCGGCGGCCAAAGCAAACGAGCCGTGAGTGTTCTGCCGCAAGCGCCATCCTCATCCGGGAAGGCTGGCCGAGCTATGACTACACGTTCCGCGTCGCCAACATCTCAATGGCGGGCGCGCGGTTTCCGTCGCAGGCGATCCGCCTTGGCCCCGGCAGGAGCTCGATCTTGAAGCCCAGCGCCTGGTAAAGCTCCAGGATGCGTGGAGTGGCCTGATTGGAAGCGACCACGGGTCCATCGAAGGCTGCCAGCCACCGGGCGAGGCGCACCTGGTCGTCCCAGCAAAAGTCATCCTTGCTATAGCGCGTGAACGGCACATCGTAGGGGGGATCGGCATAGACGAAATCATCCGCGCGCAGCGCGATGCCGGCGAAGTCGCCGTGTCGGAACTCCCAGGAGGCGAGAACGGGCGCGTACGCGGCAAAATCGCGCTGGTAATTGATGACGGCGTAGCGGCCAAATGGAACGTTGAAGCCGCCCTTGCTGTTGAAGCGGCAGAGGCCGTTATAGCCCGTTCGATTGAGGTAGTAGAAAAGCGCCGCGGCCTCCCGCGTGTGGGCCTGCCCCTCGGCTATCAATTGGTTGAACCGCTCTCGCGCCGCGTAGTAGAACTCCGCGTCATTTTCCATCGGGAGCTCGATCACCAGACCCTCGCGCAGTCGTTGGTAGAAGGAGATCACGTGGGGGTTGATGTCGCTGAGAAGGGCACGCTTGGGAAGGAGGCCCAGCGCCACCGACAGGCCGCCTACGAAGGGTTCGACGAGGCGCCGCTCGGAGTGCAACGCATACACTTCTCGCAGGCGGGGCACCAACCACCGCTTCCCCCCCGCCCACTTCAGGGGCGGGGCGAGCGTTTGCGGTCGCGCCATGGCAGAATCCTCTGGCCGTCTCACGCCGGGCAACTCCTTCTCTGCGTCACACTCTGGGGGAATCTCGTCCTGGGTGTTGCGCGCGGGTGTGGAGCGCATCGAATCGGGCAGACAAGCGTCGCGGCGATGCGGAGACAGCGGGAGCCGGTCGGGCTCGATGCGCTGCCGAATCTCAGGAGAGATCAAGCGGTGGCTTATCATCGCGATTGAGGATGTGGGCATGGCCACGGAACGGGCGCCGGACCCGGGCCAGCCCCGCTCCACTCCCACATCCCCGTCTTGGACTACTCCGAGCGTACCATGATTTCGCGAAGCTGATTGAGCGCCTTTTGCTGGAGGCGCGAGACGTGCATCTGGGAGATGCCCAGCTTCTTGGCCACCTCCGTCTGTGATAGCTCCTTGAAAAAGCGCATCTCGACGATCCGCCGCTCCCGCTCGGGAAGCGAGTTGATCGCATCTTTGAGCTGCGCGTAAAGCTCCACGCGCCGGAACGACTCGTCTGTCTCGCCCACCAGGTCGAGGAGGGCCGAACGAGCCGCCTCATTGTCATCGCTGAGCTCGGTATCGAGGGAAACCGCGTGGTATGCGGATCCCATCTCCAGCGCCTCCGAGATCTCTTCCTCCGTCGCCCCGACCGACTCGGCGATCTCGGCGTAGGTGGGCGAGCGGCCCAACTCCTGCGAGAGGAGCTCGATCGCGCGGTTGGCAGCCAGGTTCAGCTCTTTCAGTCGCCGGGGAACCTTGAGGTTCCAGCCTTTATCACGAAAGTATCTCCGGATCTCGCCGATGATGGTGGGTACTGCGTAGGTGGAGAACTTGATGTGGCGATCCGGTTCGAACCGATCGACAGCATTGATCAGACCAATGGTGCCCACCTGGATCAAATCCTCCAGCGGCTCGCCTCGATTGGCGAACTTTCGGGCCAGGTAGCGCACCAGGTTGCTGTGCATCAAGATGAGCTGGTCACGGATTTGCTCTTGGCGGTCCGGATCCGTCGTGGCGCGCAGTTCACGGAAGAGTTCGCCCGTGTCCTGAGCTTCCCACTCCTGGGTTGGAGTCTCCGCCTGAACGCTCGTCATGCCTCATCCCCTGAAACGTACTTCGTCATGCGCACACTGACAATGCCGTCCTCATCCTCCTTCACATCCACCTCGTCCATCAGCACTTCCATGAGCAGGCGGCTGATCGGCTCGTCTGGGGGGGTGTTGGCGTCTCCCTTGCCGTGTGGATTCGAGTGCGCGCGATCCAGCACCTCGATGGAGATCCGACGCAGGTCGCTCTCGCAGCGAATGGTGATGGGAGAGGCCTCGCTCCCCGGCGAGCCGCTCTTCATGGCGCTGGTACACGCTTCACCGACGGCCAGCTTGATATCCTCCACCTCGTCGTAGGAGAATTCCATGCGGCCGGCGATGCCCGAGACAGCCAGGCGCGCGACGCTCACGAACTCGGGCTTGCGCGGTATCCGCAGCTCCACCAAATCGATCTGATCCACTAGGTTCCTCCTTGCGCCGGCCCCTGAGCCAGACCTGATGACTCCTTGGCCAGTGCATCCAGGGCACCGTCCACATCCGGGACGACGGTAAACGCACTGCTGAGCCCGGTGATGTCAAGGATACGCCGGATCCGGGGATTGGGTCCGGCCAGCACGACGGTACCTCCGCCCGCGCGGGCCCGGCGCAGCCCACCGATCAGCACGCCCAGGCCGACGCTATCGATGAAGCCCACCTCGGTGAGGTCGACAGCGATATGATGTGTCCCCTCGCGCTCCAGTTGGAGCAGCTTATCCTTCAGACGGGGCGCCGTGTATACATCCACCTCGCCGACCACCTTGGTGATGACAGCTCGCTGTCCGTTGGCGAGAGTAGCATCCTTACTCGAAACACTAAAATCCATTGGTCTCCCCCCAGGTGGTCACCTATGGCACGTGCCGCCCCCCGCTCCTCCGCCTCGGAGAGCGGGCACGCGCGACAACTGACGCACTGGTCTTGGTCTTCCGCCTTCCTAGGCCGACTCGGCACCTGCGCTAGGCCGCTCCCACTTCGCGGTGTACTCGGCAAACTGGTGCGTAAGCTGATCGAGGCGTTGCCGGAGTTCGTCGATGCGGTGTGATGCACGGTGTTCCGCGCTGCGGTTCAGACGCAGGTAGAGCCAGACCCCAGCGCCTCCCAGGACTGCCGCGCCCAGGAGAAGCCCTACCACCCCAGGCACGCAAACGCCACAGGCTGCTGAGGCTCTTTCTGAGGAGTCGGCCCTTGACTCGGGGGCGCTGCCCGCGGAGTGCCGGTCGCACGCCTGCGGCTGCCCCTGATCCGCCCTGGGCCCTCTCCCTGCTACGGGGCTATCGGCCACCGTACCCTTGGCGCCGCCAGGCGCCACGCTTCCACCCACCCTATCCGCCGGGGGATCTGCACCGTCGCTCACGGCGTTGCCTCCCATCCCTCTCCGGCGCCCAGCATCTCTGGCCCAGACCTGGCGTGCTCGCTGCAGGCCTCCGGGACAGCCCTCAGGCGCCTTTTGTTTTACCCACTTTCCTATCCGCGCAAACCGGCGGCACTCACCGTGCCGCCCCCCACCACATCGTCGTTGTGGTAGAAGACCGCGGCCTGCCCTGGGGTAATCGCGCGCTGTGCCTGCACGAACTCCAGATGCGCCTTCCCTCCAGGTAGCTCTCTGACCACCGCCGGCTGCTCACCCATATTATACCGAACTTTCGCCATTACCGGCAATTCGCCTGCCAAGGAAGGCCAGGCGATCCAGTTCAACGCTTCCACAACACAGGAGCGCCGCATCAAATCGGCCTCCGATCCAACCACCAATGTGTTCGTCTCCGCGATGATCTCCACGACGTACATCGGGTGTGGCAGCGGCAGTTTCAGGCCTCGCTTCTGGCCAATCGTGAAGAAACAGACCCCAGGGTGCTCCCCCAACACGCAGCCGCTCCGGTCCACAATCTTCCCCGGCGCCGCCAGCGTTGGCTGCCACTCGCGGAGGAAGCCGCCATAGTCGTTGCCCGGCACAAAACAGATCTCCTGGCTGTCGCGCTTCCGAGCCACCCCCAAACCCAGCTCCGCCGCGCGTCGCCGCGTCTGCTCCTTGGTCCACTCGCCCAACGGGAAGAGCACGGCGGCAAGCTGCTCCTGCGTGAGCGTGTAGAGGGCATAGGACTGATCCTTGCTCCGATCCACGCCTCGGCGCAGCCGATAGCGCCCGGTGGCCTCATCAAAGCCCACGCGCGCGTAGTGGCCCGTGGCGATATAATCGGCCCCCAACTGCCGCGCCCGCTCCAAGAGTGCCGCGAACTTCAGGTGCTGGTTACAGCGGATGCACGGATTCGGAGTGCGCCCGCTGGCGTATTCGCGCACGAAGTCGCGCACCACGCGCTCCTCAAAAACCGCCTCGAAATCAAGCACATAATAGGGGATCCCAAGGTGCGCCGCAACCCGGCGCGCATCTTCGACGGCCGACAGCGAGCAACACGAACGCTCGTCCGCCTCGGGCGAGGCACCAGACCAGAGGCGCATCGTCGCCCCGATCACGTCATAACCCTGCTCCACTAGGAGCGCGGCCGCCACCGAGCTGTCCACGCCGCCGCTCATGGCGACAAGCACGCGCCGCCCTCTGCCCTCACGGCCCGACATGGCCTGAATGTGCAACGTCACCTCCTCTCGCGCGAAATACAACCCTCACATACGCAACCCACGGGCCAGCACCCCCTTTTCATCGGGGAAGGCCGGCCATCGCTCATACCTCACGTGCCACGCCTGGCTTCTCGCTTGGCCTTCTCGAGCGCCTCAAGTCGCTCGCGGATTCGGGCTTCGCGGCCCCGATCCGTGGGTTCGTAATACCGCCGGCGCAAGGTGCCCTCCGGCACATACTCCTGGTCCACCCAACCACCAGGGTAGTCATGCGGATAGCGGTAGCCCTTGCCGTGGCCCATCGCCCTGGCGCCACGGTAGCTGGCATCGCGCAGGTGCAGGGGCACCGGCGCGGGCCCCTTCTCCTCCACATCCGCCAGCGCCCGGCTGATCGCCACATAGCTCGCATTCGACTTCGGCGCCGTAGCCAGGTAGATCGTCGCCTCGGCAAGCGGGATCCGTCCCTCGGGCATTCCGACCAACTGCACCGCCTGGGCAGCCGCCGTCGCCACCACCAGCGCCATCGGGTCCGCGTTCCCGATATCCTCGGCCGCCTGGATCACCAGGCGGCGCGCGATGAAGCGCGGATCCTCACCCGCGGCGAGCATCCGAGCGAGCCAGTAGAGCGCAGCATCGGGGTCTGACCCGCGCATGCTCTTGATATAGGCGGAGACGACATCATAGTGCGAGTCGCCGTCGCGGTCGTAGACCACCGCCCGCTGCTGCATCGCTTCCTCGATCAGGGTCAATGTCACCCGGCGCACCCCATCCTCATCGGGGGAAGCGACCATCACGGCCACCTCCAGGGCGTTGAGCGCCGTGCGCCCATCCCCACCGGCCATATCGGCCAGGTGAGCCAGGGCTTCTGGCGCCATCTCCACCGGCAGGCCCCCCAACCCGCGCTCCTTGTCGGCCAGCGCGCGGCGTAGGAGTTCCTCAATCTGCTCGGCGCTCAGCGCCTCGAAGCGAAAGACGCGCGCTCGCGACAGGAGCGGCGAGTTGATCGAAAAGTAGGGGTTCTCCGTCGTGGCCCCGATGAGGGAGACGGTGCCGCTCTCCACGTGTGGCAGAAAGGCATCCTGCTGCGCCTTGTTGAATCGATGGAGCTCGTCAACGAAGAGGAGGGTACGCTGTCCGGTGGTCGCGCGTCGCTCCTGCGCGGCCTGGATCACCTTGCGCATCTCGGCCACGCCACTAGTCACCGCGCTGTAGTTCTCGAAGTGGCAGTGCGTGGTGTGGGCAATCACGAAGGCCAGGGTGCTCTTGCCACACCCTGGAGGCCCCCAAAAGAGGACGGAGGAGAGGCGGTCTGTCTCGATGGCGCGACGCAGCGCCTTGCCAGGACCCAGGATGTGCTCC
This sequence comes from Armatimonadota bacterium, assembly GCA_012841485.1. The sequence goes on along the minus strand of DUUU01000538.1, from coordinate 565 downwards.
TGCCCGACGAACTCATCGAGCGAGCGCGGTCGCATCCGGGATGCCAGCGGCTCCCCAGGCAGCACTCCCCCGGCTCCCGCATCCGCCTGCGGGAAGAGGGTTTGTTCCTCTCTTCTCCCGCCCATCTTCACCGCCCTAGCCTGAACAGAGACAGATATGCCCCGCAATGCCGTGTGGTCCCATGAAGTTTTTGAACCCGTGAAGCCACGGGGGAACCCTCCCTGCCGCCCCCGTGCCACCCCCGAAGGGGTCACCACTCAGCGGCCGGATGTGGGTTCCATTGTCTTGAGTGTTGGCTCAAAACTACTCCGGACCAAACACGCACACCGCAGGGCACGTGCTCATCACCTCAATGTCACCTCTATGATAGCATAGAGGCGGCCAAAAGGCAAGGCATACCGCTCGCGACCCGGGATTCCGAGAGACGGCTGATCCAGGCAGTTGCCCGCGCTCCCCTCGGGATCGAGATCGGGCCATCCGCGTGGCTCTTGCGGATGCTATGGGATACCGAGATCGGGTTCAGGGTCAACTTCTGCCGCAAAGATGCCGAAGAGGTAGTGAAGGG
>DUUU01000648.1 GCA_012841485.1 Armatimonadota bacterium | reverse complement strand
TCTGGGAGTATCCCCAACCCAGCCCGGCAGGGCTTGGCTCACAAGCAGCGCGGAGCTTCGAGCTCCGCGCGTGCGCTTATCTCGGAATCCCAGGCACCCTTCCGCCGCCTTGATCGTGTTCGGCGGAAGTGCTATACTAGTCTCAATTAAATACCAGCTTGAATGTTGAAGCAACCCGAGCTTCGAATCAAATGCCGGTATAGAGCTCTGGTGACGGAGAGGAAGCGGCATGGCAAGAGAGGTAGCCCAGTATCCCCGGACGCGGCTCACCCGCGGGATAGACGCTCAGGACGCCTTGAGGCGGGCGGATGAGGTGGAGTCACTCGCGCAGCGCCTGAGTGCGCTGTCGGATGGGAACCGTCTGAAGATACTCCACCTGCTGCACACCTGCGGGGAGATGTGCGTGTGCGAACTGCAGGATGTGTTGGGGCTAACGGCCCCCAACCTCTCTTTCCACCTGAAGATACTGCGCTATACCGGGTTCGTAAGAGCCCGGAAGCAGGGTAAGTGGGTCTTCTACCGGGCGGTGTCTGAGCAGGCCAGAGGCACCGGAGATGCGGTGCGGGCGCTCTTCCAGGGCGACCCGCCGCAGGTGTCTGACTCAGCCTGCGCCCCCTGTGGCACGGGGGAGGAGGAATAATGTTGAAACCGCCAGTCTCTCAACCTGTGGATGCCGGGTGCCCTTCCAGTATCTCGGGCCAACTCTCTTTCCTGGACCGCTACCTGACGTTGTGGATATTCCTGGCGATGGCGATTGGGGTCGGCTCCGGGTTCGCCATTCCCGGGTTGGTCAAGGCGATCACGGCGCTCCAGGTGGGCACCACCTCTATCCCGATTGCTGTGGGCCTCATCCTGATGATGTACCCGCCGCTCGCGAAGGTGAGATACGAGGAGTTAGGAGAGGTCTTCCGCAACACCCGCGTCCTTGGATTATCACTGGTGCAGAACTGGATTGTCGGCCCCATCCTGATGTTCCTGCTGGCGATTACCTTCCTGCGGGGCTACCCGGAGTATATGGTGGGCCTGATCATGATTGGGCTGGCCCGGTGTATTGCGATGGTGATCGTCTGGAACGAGCTGGCGAAGGGGGATACGGAATACGCCGCCGGGTTGGTCGCCTTCAACAGCGTTTTCCAGGTGTTGTTCTATTCCGTCTATGCCTACCTGTTTATCACCGTCCTGCCGCCGCTGTTCGGCCTGCACGGGGCAATTGTCCGGGTATCCATCGGGCAGATTGCGGAGAGCGTGGCGATTTATCTGGGCATCCCGTTCTTCAGCGGCATGATCACCCGCTTCGTGCTCCTGAAGGCAAAGGGCCGGGAGTGGTATGAGAAGGAGTTCATCCCCCGGATCAGCCCGATTACCCTGGTGGCCCTGCTCTTCACTATCGTGGTGATGTTCTCTCTGAAGGGAGAGGTGATTGTCCGCCTGCCGCTCGACGTGCTGCGGATCGCCGTGCCACTGCTGATTTACTTCGTGGTGATGTTCCTGGTGTCGTTCGCGATGGGCCGGAGACTTGGGGCCGATTATTCCAAGACGGCCACTCTCTCTTTCACGGCGGCAAGCAATAACTTCGAGTTGGCGATTGCGGTGGCCGTGGCGATCTTTGGGATTGAGTCTGGGGCGGCATTCGCTGCGGTGATCGGCCCGCTGGTGGAGGTACCAGTGCTGATCGGCCTGGTGAACGTGGCGCTGGCCTTTCAGCGCCGCTATTTCGCTGCTGAACCCAGCGGCGTTGCCGGCGCCCGTTGACAGCCTGACAAGAGGACCTTCACGGTGAGGCGGTTGGGGCTTGGGATGGATGGAGCGATGAGGAAAGACGAAGCTGATGTTCGGGCCTGGGTTACGTGCCCGGCCTTCGAGGTATGCCAGGAGTTCGGCACGGCTCGAGCTGCTTGCCGCTATGACCCAGAGGCACAGCCGCCGGTTGGGTTGAACATGCCAGAGCCGAGGGCGGCGTGGTGTGCTCCTGGCATCGTCACGCTGGTGTTGATGCAGGCTGAGCACATGGGTATCGAGAGTGGCAAGCGCAGATTGGATACCGCTCGATGAGAAACCGGCACTCTGGAAGCGCAGGAGTCGATGGGTTGGAGCGGATCCTGCTGAACGGGAGAACGATGACGCCCCGCGCTTCCCGCGGGAAATCAAGGATGAAGTGGAACGAGTGATCTCCCGCTGGGTGGGAAGTCGCCTGGAACAGATCGGTCTATCCCCGACACAGTTGGAGGTACTGGACGTTCTGCGGCAGCAGGAGCGGGTCCCGCTGAGGCAACTCTGGGATGCACAATGCTGCGTCGACAGTGACATTACGGCCCTGGTGGACCGCATGGAACGGGATGGGCTAGTGAGGCGGAGTCGCGATCCTGATGACCGCCGTATCATCCGCCTATTCCTGGGTGCCGCTGGCCGGGAGAGACTGGCGCTGGATAACTCGGCGCGGCGCTGCCCAGAGACCCTGAATGCCTTGAACGCGCAGGAGCGCCGGCAACTGGTGCTGCTCCTGCGGAAACTGGTGGATGGCCTGGGCTGCTCTCCGGGGCGTGATTGTTCACTGAGTGAGGGAGAACAAAGGTGAGCGCAAGCAAGAGTTCCGAGGCCCGCAATCAGGTGGGCGGCTGCTGCGGCAGCGGGCAAGCAGGGCAGACCAGAAGTGGCTGCTGCGGGGGAGCCGCAGAGGGTACGGCCGAAGGCGTGAAGCAACTAGTGAGACAGGAATACGGCAGGATCGGGGCTGGGGAACGCCGGGGCTGTGGCTGCGGGAACCTGGCGGAGCAAGTCTCCAAGAACGTGGGATACAGCGAAGAGGAGATCACTGCTGTGCCAGACGGCGCGAACCTGGGCCTGGGGTGCGGCAATCCGACCGCAATCGCTGGCCTGCAGCCGGGGGAAACCGTCTTGGACCTTGGTTCCGGCGGGGGCTTTGACTGCTTCCTGGCGGCGAAGAAGGTGGGGCTGTCCGGGAAGGTCATCGGCGTGGATATGACGCCGGAGATGATAGAGCGTGCTCGTGACAACGCGCGGCGGGGCGGCTACGTAAACGTGGAGTTCCGCCTGGGGGAGATAGAGGCACTGCCGGTCGCCGATGCCAGCGTAGACGTGGTCATCAGCAACTGCGTGATCAACTTAGTGCCGGACAAAGCGAGGGTCTTTCGGGAGATTGCACGGGTCCTGAAGCCCGGTGGGCGGATTATGGTGTCGGATATGGTGCTTGAACGCCCTCTCCCCGACTGGGTGCGGGAGTCGGCTCAGGGCTACGTGGCCTGCGTCTCCGGAGCCGTGCTGCGTGAGGAATACCTGCGCCTGATCACGGAGGCCGGGCTGCAGGGCGCGGAAATCCTGGAAGAGCGCGATGCCAGTGACTTCTTTATGGACCCGAAAGACCCCCTGGTAAATCAGTTGCTGGTAGGGCATCCCGTGGAGGATATTCGCGGCTTGGTCTCCAGCGTGAGTATCCAGGCGTTCAAACCCCAGAGCCGGAGCTGCTGCGGTTAGGCCTGGAGAGAAGATGAAGCGGGTGGTGTTCGTCTGCGTTCACAACTCGGGGCGCAGCAAGATGGCGGAAGCGTTCTTCAACCAACTCGCGCAGGGGAAGGAGATGACCGCCACCTCCGCCGGAACCCAACCCAGCACAGGCGTCAATCCCACGGTAGTCCAGGCAATGCGGGATGTAGGGATTGATCTGAGCCGCGAACGGCCTCGGCAACTCACCCCGGAGATGTGGCAGCAGGCGGACCGGGTGATAACGATGGGGTGCGGCGTGGCAGAGTCGTGCCCCGCAGGGTTCCTGGTCACGGAGGATTGGGACCTGGATGATCCCCACGGCCAGCCCCTGGAAGCCGTGCGGACTATCCGCGATCAGGTGCGGCAGCGGGTTCAGCAACTCATCACCGAACTGGAACGCGAAGAGTAGCATCCTCTTCTCCTCGGGGAAGC
>DUUU01000537.1 GCA_012841485.1 Armatimonadota bacterium | reverse complement strand
GCGACTCCCTGCATTGAGTGGTTTGCCGACCCCGCCATCGGGCAATAATCGGGGAGAGTGCGACCCCGCGCGCACCGGGGGGACCATGCAATGCCAATGGAGGAACACCAGGAGCGCCCACCACGGCCCGCCGATAGCCGCCTGCTTCAGAGCGCGCGACTGGCAGGCCCCTTCTATGGCCCACGCGTGAGCCTGAGCACACCGACGCCAGAGTGCTGCCACCGGCTCGCCCTGATTCAAAGGGGCGATACGCTCCTTGGAAGACAGCTCGCACAGACCCCGGACCTACCCGGACGGACGGCGGCTGCCGTAGGCGCCGAGTTCTTGCGCAGCCTGAGAGCATGGTGCGAGGAGCGCAACGGCATCGCGTATGCGATCGCCGGCCCGGACGGCGAGGCTGTGGGGCTGATCACGCTCTACGACGTCGATATCAGCCAGGGCGCGGGCCGAGTTGGATTCTGGCTTGCCAGCAGCGTGTGGGGCAGAGGCTATGCCGCCGAAGCATTTGCGCTCCTGGCGCGATATGCCGCCGGACGGGGATTGCGCCAGTTTCACGCGCGCATCCCACGCCAACAGACGGCCACATGGCGGGTCTGGACACGTCTGGGTGCCCGCGTCGAGGAGGATGCCGAGACCGGCTTCTTCCGTTGCACGCTTGAGAGTAACGCCCACGGCTTCGACGCCGCGCTTGAGCACGTCTTGCGCGAGTAGGTCATGCAGCGCCATCGCCTGGCACGGTCACGGGGTAGAGGGCCTGATTCACGGTTTCGGCCCCCGAAACCTCCCGTGGGGGGCTTTGGGGGCCGAAACACTCCACCGAGCCTGGGGACCGGGATCAACCACGCACAACCAAGCCAGGCTTCTTCAGGCACTTCGTGCACACACGAACCTTCTTCTGCGTTCCATTCACCAGGGCATGCACGCTCTGGAGGTTCGGCAGGAAGCGGCGCTTGGTGCGCGGTGCGCGGCGCGCCCACCCCCCGGAGTGCACGTGGCGGATATTCTGCCCATACATGGGCTTCTTCCCACAAAACTCACAGACCCTAGCCATCTCCGTATCCTTTCAGGCTTGCCAATGCTCAAAGCACGCGCCCCAGGGACCAAACCAGCCGCGAGCAAATGCGGGGGGCCCACGGAACAACCCGACCGGAAGATCTGGACGGGCTCACCCCTCTTGCCAGGGCTCACGGTAATCCGCTTGCGGCTTCGGATGCAACCCCATGTCATTGCCTTGTCAGGCCGAACTATGATAACATATACGCGGAGAGATTGCAAGCGATGGATCAGTTGCGCATCGGGAATCTAGCGCGCCCCCTGGAGCCGCTCACTCCCGAAGACACCCTTGCCCGGGCCACCGAGGTGATCCGGGCCGTGCCATTTGATCGGGTCCCCGTGGTAGCGGAGGGCCGCCTGGTCGGGGTAGTCACCGTGGCCACCCTTGGCAGCGCCGCCCACACCCTCCTGCTGGACGACATCTCGCCCGAGGAGCTGCGCATCCTCTCCATCGACGAATCGGCGCTCTCCGCGTCTCCCGCGCTTCCGGCCGATGCCTCGCTGGAGGAGGCCCTCTCGCTGCTGCGCCGTTACGGCAGCTCGCTCCCCGTCATCCGCGCCGATGGACTCTACCTTGGCATGGTAGATCAGGCAGACGTGGCGGGAGCCCTGCTGCAGGCGGCACGCCCGCCCTCGATTGGGGGCATGGCAACGCCACTCGGGGTCTACCTGACTACGGGCGCGTTTAGCGCCGGCGCGCGCGGCAGCCTTGGCCTAGTGCTCACCGGCGCTGCCATCGGCTCGGCCCTTGTGGTGGTCGGCGTCTTGATGGGGCTCCTGATCCACGCTCTGGAGCGTGCGACCCACTTCCCGATCCGTGCCAGCCTCAACTCGGTGCCCGCGCAGTGGCTGGACCTGAATCCCTATGATATCTGGGGGCACATTCTCCCCCTCGTCGCGCTGGCCCTTTTCGCGCTCCTGTTTCGCCTGCTCCCGCTGACCGGCTATCATGCCGCAGAGCACCAGGTCGTTCACGCCATCGAGCGGGACCGCCCGCTCACCCCGGAGAGCGTGGCGCGCATGCCCCGGGTCCATCCCCGATGCGGCACCCGCTTCTTCGCGGTAGGCGTGCTCTTGGTTCTCTTTGGCAATGGGCTTCCCGTATCGGTGTGGTGGATACGCTATGCGGCCGCAGCGGTGGCGATTGTGCTGTGGTGGCGCGTGCTGGGAGACCAGCTTCAGAGTCACGTCACCACGAAACGCGCGTCACCGAAGCAAATTCGCAGCGCGATTGCCGCGGCGGAGGAGCTACTCGCCAAGCACGCGCGCTCGCCCGGGGGCCGGCCATCACTTCACGCGCGCATCTGGCATATGGGGATCCTACAAGTTGCCGCGGGCGCCTACCTCGCCGTCACGCTCCTCAGCTTCTTGGCCGGCCAGTATGGAATGCCGTTTTTCATGCCCTGATCGGTATCGTTGCTATCGCGTGGCAAGGCGAATCGCCGCGCCATGGGCGGCGATCACTCCTCCCCGCCTACGCGCTCTTCTCGGACCAACTCGTCGCCGACATAGACCCGGATGGTGGCAGGGCCACGGGTCTCCACGGTCGTCGCGAACTTGTCGCCCGAGGGGTGGACGGCGTTATACGCCACCTTCTCGGTGCCGTCTTCCACGACGAGAATCCGCACGCTCTGCGCCTCCGATCTGAGAGGCACTTCGACCGCGACCTCCCAGCGCTGCGCCTTGGCGGGCGGGGCAGGCT
>DUUU01000536.1 GCA_012841485.1 Armatimonadota bacterium | reverse complement strand
GACGCGACCCTACGAGTCACGCCGATGGCCGTAGGGGCCGGCCTCTGTTGCCGGTTCGGCTCAGCTCCCAAAACTAGGGAGGAATACGACGCCTGGCCGGCAATGCCCTTCTCGAAAATGCGCTCCGCACCCGGCAGGCACGCCACGGGCGCATGTCGAAAGAGAGGTCGGAAGGAGAACGCGTGGACGAGACGCTCAAGCTATTCGATGTGAAAGCACAACCGGCGAGGAAGGCGCCGGACGGCATGGCCTACGTCTGCCCCCGGTGCTGGCAGCGCGTGATCCTTCTCTTGGCTCCCGAGGAGCCCCCTCTCTGTGACCCCTGCTCCGAGCGGATGATTGCCATCCCGCGTGGAGAGGAGCACACCGCCGACACCACTTCATCCCCGGAAGGCCCCGCCGGGCGCCAGGAAACAGGCGTCATGGTGGGCTGAGGGGAGCCACCGCAGACACCCGCCTTTACGCCTTGCGCGCGAGATGCGCCATCCCGGCCAGGAGGGCCACCAGCGCATAGCTCCCCATCCCGGCCAGGAGCGCGGCACTGAAGCCCGACTTCCACGCCAGCGCCATCGCGAGCACGGAGCCCAGCACCGACGCGAAGCCGTTGATCCCCCACAGCCACGGCACCTGGTCCGAACCGTCGCGCTCGGCCCAGCGAATGCCCGAAGGGAACGGCATCCCCAACAGCATCCCCAGGGGAAGAAGCAGCACCACGGTCGCGGCGCCGCGAACGACCACCGGCTGGCCCAGAAGCAGCGCAAAGAGGCCGGGCAGCAGGGCGCGATAGAGGAGCGCCAGAAGCACAATCCCGCACGCGGCAGCGAAGACGCGCGCTGGAAGCGCGCTCACATTCCACCGCTGGCTGCGCCGGCTGCCCGCCGCCGTTCCCAGGAGCAAAGCGAAGAGGACCAGAGTCAGGCTGAGGACAGGATGGCCCAGGAAGAGGATGAACTGCTGGATGAACGGCACCTCCAGGAGCATGAAGCCCGCGCCTAACAGGGCGAAATAGAGCGCCCCCGACGCGCTTCGCAGGGGCGCCCCGGGGCCCTCCCTACGGCGCCGGAACGCAAGCCACGCCCCGGCAAAGAGTGTGACCAGGCCAATCCCCCAGAGCAACCGGATCAGCACCGGCGGCATCGTCGGCGACAGGTCCAGAAAGAAGGGCTGGTCATCCGTGCGCGGGGCGACATTCAGAGGCGTCCCGCCAAACTCATACTCCGCGATGTACTCCGCGAGCGATTGCTTCCCGGACGCCAGATCGGCGAAAGGCGGGATCTCCTCCAGCAGATGGGGCACGAAGAGCGAATGAACCCCGAGAGAGCGGATTCCTTCCAGGACGCGCTCCGAGTCCGCAGGCGTGAACGGCGAGCGGCGTACCAGCAGGATGCGCCGGTAGGGCGTGAAGGGGTGCATCTCGCGCGGGATCATCGCTGCGACCAGGTGCCGGCACGCCTCTGGCACACTCGCCCCTCGTTCCGCCAGCACCGATACCGCCGTGAGGAACGCGCGCACCAGGACCGGCTCTTCCTGCACGACAAGCGCGTAGATCCCTTCCTCGGTCAGGTGATCCAGATAGACCTGGAATGCCTCCCGGGTGTGGATGTAACTCTCCGCGAGCGCGATGCCCGCGCGGCTGCCCGTTGCCGATTGCGTCAGCGCCGAGAAGATCAAGTCGTGCTTCTCGCGCGACCGCGCCGCGAAGGAGCGGCCATCCGCCACATGGATCGATACTCCCGGATGCTCGTAGAGGTGGCCGTTGAAGTCGCGGTGCGCCTCCATCAGCCGGACAATGTCGGCGCTCACCTCGGCACCGGTGATCCGCTTCGCCCCGCCCATCAGCCCGAGAAGGACATCCATGCCCCCGCCCGGCCCGATGCAGAGCACCGACTCCGGCCGGGCAACCGTGTAGGGTAGAAACGCGATCTGCTGCTTCAGGCTCTCCACCTTTTTCAGATCGCCATCGAACTGGATCATATTCGTGGGCGTGTCGCCGTCGGTGTAGAGGTAACGGATGGAGGGATCTCCCTCTTCCGTCATATCCGTGCGCGCGAAGGCGCTCCAGCGCGTCTCCAGAATGCGGATGGAGGGGTTGGCGCGCATCTCGCGCAGGAGGGGCTTGGTCCGCGACGGGTCGGCCCCAGCGGGGAGCAGGGGGAGATCCACCAGGCGCGTGCGCGGGTTCGTCACCAGAAGGAGCAGGCACGCCATGGCGGCGAGGGCCCCAATCGCCCGGCCTCGCGGGCTTTCTCCGGCGGCCAGCAGCGTG
>DUUU01000535.1 GCA_012841485.1 Armatimonadota bacterium | reverse complement strand
CGAGCGCGTGCCGGACGGCAACTCGGTGGCCACCCTGATCCGTGGAGTGGCCGACGACATCCTCCGCGCCGCAGAAGCGGGGGCCCTCTTCACGGAAGCGGGCGCGCCCTGGGCCAAGGTGTAGTGGCAACGCCCGCTGATGCGTTCTTAGGCCGGAGACCTCCCGATGGAGGTCTCCGGCCGATTCAATGGCGCTGTTCAGCGCGCTTCGCCCACCTCGGCGGGGATGAGCGCGAGGTAGTCGAGGTTGAGGCCCTGGCCATCGATGTTGGTGAGCGTGAGCGTGCACTCTCCCGCCTTCACATTGAAGATCAGCGGCTTGCCATCGCCCAAGCGCGCGGGGGCGTACGCCCAATCCACCGCCAGATCGCCAAATCCGCCGGTGGCCGGGAGGGTGAGGGCAAGGGGGCCGGCCGGCTCAGCGCCCTCGATGCGCAATTCACGGGTGGCAGGCTGCGGGCAGGAGTAGCGCAGTGCCAGGAAGTAGCGCCCGGCGCGAGTGACCGAGAGCTTCCACGCGATCCGGTGCCCGGCATCGTCCCAGTGCGAGAACGCTTTGCCAACGACCCCGGCCTTATCTGTCCGGATCTGCACCTGGCCACCCTCCTGCTGGAAAAACGCCTCGGCCTGGACGACGGGTACGCCTTCGAGCGGCCTGCGCTGCATTGGCAGGCGCACCTCAGTGGCGATATCTGTGCCAGCGACGGTCGCGCGTATCTCCGCCACGGAACCGGAAGCGCCAGTGAGGAACGCTCGGGCGAGCGCGAGCGCGGTCGGTTCCGCGGCGCTGAGCGCCCGGATGGTAAAGGCGACCCGCCCGATCTTGCCGGGCGCCACGTCCACCGTGGTCTCGGCAGGGGAGAGGGTAACGCCCCTTGCCTCCAGGCGCAGAGTGCCACGCACGCCCTCATTAGCGGAGGCGATGATGAGCGCCTCGCCCTGCGCCTCGCCCTGGGGCGGGAGACCATCGGGCGGTAGGATAAGCGAGAGAGTGGGAGAGGTGGCGACAGGAAGCTGGCTCAACCCCGGGATCTGGGTGTAGCCCTGCGCCATGCCAGCGACATCGAGACGGTAGATCGGATCCTGAAGCAGGCAGATGCGACGGTCCGTAGCAGGAATCGTGGTGGTGTAAATCCGCATCTCCCCAGGAAGCGAGGTGATCACCTCCTCGCGCCAGTCTCCCAGGATATCCGCGATGGCGATGACCGAGCCCTCGATCCGTGGGGCATGCTCGCCCCCGTTGTAGTCGCGGATGCGCCCGCCCGTCACGATCTCGCGCTGGAGGTCGGCATCCCAGTAGGCCGCGCGCGGTGCGAGGCCCCCCAGGTCACGCGTATCGATGACCTCTCCCTTCGCGTTGTAGAGCCAGCGCTTCTCCTTGAAATCTGCTTCGCCTTGGTAGCTCTCCACGCCAGGATACCGGGGATCAATGTCGGCGCATAGTCCCGACCCATGAATGTGGGTCGAAGGCTCCTGGAGGCCCCAGAGGATCTTGCCGGTTTTTGCATCCACCATACAGATGGAGTTTTTCAGGTTGCGGGTCTCGATGCCATACTGGATCTCCAGGCCGGGGCGCTCCGGGTCCAGATCACCCACGGTGAGGTTATCGGGGTGGCCCAGGCCGGTGGACCAGAGCCCGGTGCCATCATCATCGAGGACCGCGGAGCCGAGGATCACCTCGTCGCGGCCGTCACCATCCACATCGGCGGCGCGGAGGATGTGCGCGCCCTGGCCGCGATAGCGCGCGCCACTCTCACGGTCATCCCAGCGCCACAGCTCGCGCAGCTTGCCCGCGCGATACTCGTAGGCGACCACTTTGATCGTGTTGTAGGTGCCTCGCTCCACGATGAGGCACGGAGTCTTGCCATCCAGATAGGCGATCCCGAGCTGATTGCGGCACGCGTAGTTGTAGTTCGGGAAGCCCTCGCGCGAGGGCCATTCGACCCGGGTTCGCTCCTTGCCGGTCCTCCCATCGAGAATCGAGAGATACTCCGGGCCGCTGGTGACGCGCCCGTTGGGGTCGCGCGGGTCGCCCTCGCCGGTCTTGACGGCGACTTCGGCCCGGCCATCACCATCGAAGTCGAAGACGACATAGGGAGAGTACCAGATGCCGCACTCAATCGCCCACCCGAGATCATAGCGCCACAGGAAGGTGCCATCGCTGCGGTAGGCTTCGAGCTTGTAGGTGTTCGTGCTGCGCTTCCAGTACTTCTCGTAGGGATCGACGTTAGTGTTCGGCTGCTTGATCACGAAATCGAGGAGGCCATCGCCATCCAGATCGGCGATGCCCACCTTCTGGAACGTGTGCGTCCCATCGAGCTTGATGGAGAGATAGGCGCGGCCTTCCGCCGTGGGGACGACGGTGGCCACTTCCGAGCCCGGACCCTCTCTGCCATCGACGACAGGGCGCACGTAGTAGGCCTGCTCTCCCTGCGGAGGCTGAGGATCCACGAAATCAGTTGTTCGGGTGATCGGCGCCTCGTTCAATCGCACCGCCGGCACGCGTCCGGTGCGCCGGTAGACGTTGAACGCCACGTTGGCAGGGTCACTCTTCAGCAGGCGCCATCCGACATAGACGCCTCCGCCCTGCAGTGGAACAGCAACGACACCGCGCCGCAGCCGCTCCTCGATGCGCGCCTTCGCGAAGCCGT
>DUUU01000534.1 GCA_012841485.1 Armatimonadota bacterium | reverse complement strand
TCGCGCTTGCCGTTCACCTCGGCCACGTGTTGATAATAGCTCTCGGGTACCGGGTCGGTGTAGGGGAACCAGCCGAGGCCGGCCACGCCGAAGGGGTCGCACGTCCAGCCATGCCCCACCATGTGCAGGAGCATCCCGCGCTTTTCCACCTCCTCGGCGATCCGGCGCGTGTAGGCGCGGGCATCCTCGATGGTGAACGCCTCTTTGGGTTGCAGCGGGTTGAACTCGTGGTGGTACCAGCGCACGAAAAACTGATACGCCTCGCGGAACTGGATGAAGTAGGCGCTCATCCCCACCTTCGGGAGCCAGTCCACCATATCGCGCACGTGCTCCCAGCTCACGGCGCCCTCGATGCACACCCCACGGTGCCGATACGAGGGCGTTTCATGCACGGCCACGCGCGTGGCGAAGGGGTCATCCACCCGGGGGATGTACTCGCCATCGGCGCCGGGGCGCACCCACCGGCAACCCAGCTCGGTCAGGTAGCGATAGGCCGCCAGGACCACGCTGCGCGGGTTTGCACCGGCGACCACGGCGCCTCCGGGCCCCGCCTCGATGAAGATCTCATCGTCGAAGGGGTGGTCGGAAGCGCGCGCGGGCACGCCCTCTGGAAACGCCTCAAAGGTGCCCACGCGAATCGCCGGCCCGGCGCCATTCGCGCCTTCGGCGACCTCCACGCGCCTGCCGGTGGCGCGTGCCAGATACTTCTGCAACTCCGAAACGGCCCACTGCACGGGGGCTTCCTCGCTCATGCGGTCGATACGAATGGCGTCCATCTCTCTCCTCACGATCACGCGGGGCGCCCTCCCCCCTTACTCTTCGACGACGAGAATCCGCTCCGCGGCTTCCGGCTGCGCGGTGGCAGCGCCGTGGCCGGCGTGTACTCCCGTGGCGTCGAGAAGATAGAGCGCGTAGGCGGCGCGGAGGCCGGGGAGCAGCCTCACCTGTCTCCAGCAGGGATAGCGCAACATCATGCGGCGCAGGATGCCGAACCCTTCGCGGGCACAGAAATCCTCGAAGTCGGCAAGCGTCAGCAGGTGGATGTTGGGGGTGTCATACCACTCATAGGGAAGCATGCCTGACTTTGGCATGCGCCCGGTGAGGAGGAGCCCAAAGCGGATCTGCCAGTGCCCGAAGTTCGGGAAGCCGACGACCACTTGCTTGCCCACGCGGCCGGCCTCCAGAAGGAGGTGGCGCGGCTGCACCACCTGCTGCAGCGTGTGGCTGATGATCACGACATCGAACGACCGGTCGGGAAAGTCCGCCAGGCCCTCATCCAGGTCAGCCTGCACGACGGGGATCCCCCGGCGCATGCAGGCCAAGATGGCCGCGGGATCGCGCTCGATTCCCCGGCCATCCGTGCCTTTCTCGCGGCGCAGATACTCCAGGAGCAGCCCGTCGCCCGACCCGAGGTCGAGCACACGCGCGCCGTGAGGCACCAGCTCCGTGATGAGTTTCAGGTCACCGCGCTTGTGGGGGGCAGCGCCCACCTCGCCGAACGCGGCTGGTCTTGATGCTCCGTCAGTCATAGGTTTCTAACTAGCTCTCTGAGGGCGGATCGGCGGCGAAGAAGGCTTCGATGAGGTCAGTCAGCGCCTCTATCTCGAGCAGGAACGCATCGTGCCCGTAGGGCGATTGGATCTCCGCGAAGCTGACATCCCTGCCGGCTGCCTGCAGATGCTGCACGATCAAGCGCGAGCGGCTCGTGGGAAAGAGCCAGTCGGAACTGACCGAGACGATCAGGAAGCGCGCTTTTGTCCGGGCCAGCGCCTTGCCCAGCCCCCCCCAATCGGCGCCCAGGTCGAAGTAATCCATCGCCTTCGTGATGTAGAGGTAGCTGTTGGCATCGAACCGCCCGACGAAGCCCTTGCCGTGATACTCCAGATAAGTCTCCACCTGAAACTCGTTCTCGAAGGCGTAGTGGAAACTCTCCTGATCAGGGCGCAGCTTGCGGTGGAACTTCAGGCGCATCGCCTCCTCGCTGAGGTAGGTGACATGCCCCACCATGCGCGCCACAGCCAGGCCATGCGTCGGCCCCGGGCCGTCATAGTAATCCCCGCCGGCCCAGCCCGGGTCGGCCATGATCGCTTGCCGGCCGACGGCGTTGAAGGCGATCCCCTGCGCCGTCAGACGGTGCGTCGTGGCCAGGGGGATGCAGTGGCGCACGCGATCCGGATAGGCAACCGCCCACTGCAGCGCCTGCATTCCCCCCATCGACCCGCCGATCACGGCGTAGAGCTGGTCGATCCCGAAGTGATCGACCAGCTTCGCCTGCGCCGCGACCATATCCTGAATCGTCACC
>DUUU01000533.1 GCA_012841485.1 Armatimonadota bacterium | reverse complement strand
GGGGGGCCAGCCGCTCCCGATAGCGCGTCAGCCCGACCGGCACGACCGCGATGGAGAGCACCTCCGGACGCAGCGCGGCCAGATCCGTGAGGGTTTGGTCGAGAACCTCGCCATCGTTGAAGCCGGGGCAGAGAACGATCTGGCAGTGCATTTCGATGCCGGCATCGGCCAGGCGGCGCATGAGGGGGAGCACCTCCGCGTTGCCGGCGCAGCGGAGCATGCGCGCGCGCGCTCCCGGATCCGTGGCATGCACGGAGATATAGAGCGGGCTCAGGTGCAGCCGCAAAACGCGCCGGAGATCCTCCTCCGTGACGTTGGTGAGCGTGACGTAGTTGCCCTGGGTCACCGAGAGCCGATAGTCGTCATCAGGAATGTAGAGGGACCTGCGCATCCCCTTGGGCATCTGGTGAAGGAAGCAAAAGACGCAGGAGTTGCGGCACCGGCGGATTCCGTCGAAGACGCCCTGGGTGAAGGTGATCCCCAGGCCCTCGTCCACCTCCTTATGGATCTGCACGCTCCGCGGCCGGCCGTCACGCAATAGGTCCAGGCGCGCGACCGTGTCGCTGATCAGGAAGCGGTAATCGATCAGATCGGCAAACGCCTCGCCGTTGATCGCCGTCACCCGATCACCCGGGCGCACCCCGGCGCGTTCCGCCAGGCTTCCCGGGGCAACGCTCTCGACTACCGCCCCGCGCTCATTCCACTCCATCATGCCACCATTGTAACACGGCGCGAGGCGGGGCGCAACCGCGGGCGACGTGGTGCCTACCACGGGCGTGCCTGAGAAAGAGGCCGGGGGAGGCCGAAACATTCTCGAAAGCCAGGTGTCTAACTCCTTGGCAAGGGCGGGAATATGGGTGTGGCGCTGCGCCTGAACCCAGGAGCCGTCCGTCTCAGCAGGCTGGAGTGACGCAGCATGAAGTGCAATGCATCGCTTGAGGAGCTTTCTGCCTACGCCGACGGAGAACTCAGCCACGCAGAAATGTCAGCGATCGAGGCACACCTCGGGGTGTGCGATCGGTGTCGCAAGGAATTGGCGTCGCTGTGTGGGATGAGCCGGGCGTTCCGGCTGGCGAGTGATCTCGAGCCGGGCATCTCCGTGCGCAGGAGTGTCGCCCGTCGTCTGGCGATGACCGAGGATGCGCCGGAGTTCACCTGCGCGCGGATGCAGACGAGCATCTCCGCGATGCTGGATGGCGAGTTGTCCGAGGAAGATGCGCTCATCCTTCAGGCCCACCTCTCCACCTGTCCGGCGTGCGCTTCCGAGGTCGCCTTGTTGGAGCAGGTGGCCGACTCGGTGCGCGCGCTTCCCGAGGTCGAGCTGCCGTTTGGCCTGGAGCGGCGCATTCGCACGGCGATTGCCCGGGAGGAGCAGGGCGTGCTTTCCCTGGGCTGGCTCCGGCGCCTCTTCCAGCCGCGGATGGCCCCTGGCATGGCAACGGCGTTGGCGGGAGCCACGCTTGTCGTGGGCTTCTGGCTCGGTCGTCTCTATCCCCAAGCTCCCGTTGCCGCGCCGGTGGCGGTGGCGCCGCCGGCGGAACCACCGGTGGTCGCCCGCCGCATGGTGGCTCCCAACACCACGATTCGCGTCACCGAGCAGCCTGCGCCTGTGCGCGTGAAGCCGCATCGGCGTCCGGACGCGCCTGCTCGTCGCGCGCCCGAGCCCCGACGGGTCGCGGCT
>DUUU01000049.1 GCA_012841485.1 Armatimonadota bacterium | reverse complement strand
CGCCCCCGCGCACCTACAGCACGATCTCGCTCGCGCCTTGAAGGCGGTCGTTAGATCGGCAGAGCTGCCTCTTTCTCGGCATCCGCCGCATCCAGGCTCACCTTATGGAAGGTGATCTTATCGCCCTCGGCTTCGAGGCGAATCACGTCGCCCGAATGGAAGGTGCC
The DNA here is from genome assembly GCA_012841485.1 of Armatimonadota bacterium. Next base: position 5,579 of record DUUU01000049.1, on the reverse strand, counting down.
GAGCAGAACATCCTCAGAGAGCGGATCCTCGACCAGGCGCTGGATCGCGCGCCGCAGGGGCCGCGCTCCGTAGGCCGGGTCGAAGCCCTCTCGGGCGAGCAGGTCGCGAGCGCTCTCGCTCGTCTCCAGCTCAATGCCGTGCTGCCGAAGCTGCTCGGCCACCCGCGAGAGGATCAGATCCACGATCTGCCGGATCTCGTACGACGTCAGCGCATGGAAGAAGACCGTCTCATCGACGCGGTTCAAGAACTCCGGCCGGAAGGTCTTCTTCAGCTCTTCCATCACGCGCTTCTTCATCGCCTCGTACTGCTTCTCATCCGGCTCCTGCTTCTCGGGAGTGCGGCGCAGGCCCATCCGGTCTTCCTGGATCATCTGGGCGCCGACGTTCGACGTCATGATGATCACGGCGTTGCGGAAGTCCACGACGCGACCCTGGCTATCAGTGAGCCGGCCATCCTCCATCACCTGGAGGAGGATGTTGAACACCTCGGGGTGGGCCTTCTCGATCTCGTCGAGCAAGACCACCGTGTAGGGCCGCCGGCGCACCGCCTCGGTGAGCTGGCCTCCCTCATCATAGCCGACATAGCCCGGAGGCGCGCCAACCAGGCGCGACACGGCGAAGCGCTCCATGTACTCGGACATGTCGATGCGCACCATCGCGGTCTCGTCATCGAAGAGGAACTCCGCGAGCGCGCGCGCCAGCTCCGTCTTCCCGACGCCGGTGGGGCCGAGGAAGATGAACGAGCCCGCGGGGCGGCGCGGGTCCTTGAGGCCCGAGCGCGCCCGACGGATCGCGCGTGCCACCGCGTTCACCGGCTCTTCCTGGCCGATGATGCGCTTGTGGAGCTGCTCCTCCATGCGCAGCAGCTTCGCCGTCTCCGCCTCCACCAGGCGTGTGACAGGCACGCCGGTCCACGAGGCGATGATCTGGGCCACCTCATCCTCATCCACCAGGAGCTTGGCTTCGGCCTGGCGCTGGCGCCAATCCTCTTCCAGCTCGGCGATGCGCGTCTGGAGACGCTGGACACGCTCCCGGATCTGGGCCACCTCTTCGTACTCGTAGTTCTTGGTGGCCTCTTCCTTCTGTCGCTGGAGGTCCTCCAGCTCCTGCTTGGCCGTGCGGATCTCCGCCGGCGGGAGCGCTGAGCGCAGGCGCACGCGCGACGATGCCTCGTCGATCACGTCGATTGCCTTATCCGGCAGGAAGCGGTCCGTGATATAGCGGCTCGAAAGCCGCGCGGCGGCCGCCACGGCGTCATCGCCGATGCGCACCTGATGGTGCTGCTCGTAGCGCTGGCGCAGGCCCTTGAGGATCTCCTCGGTCTCCTCGATTGAGGGCTCATCGACCTTCACCTGCTGGAAGCGGCGGGCCAGAGCACCATCGCGCTCGATGTACTTGCGGTACTCATCCATCGTGGTCGCGCCGATGCACTGCAGCTCGCCGCGCGCCAACGCTGGCTTGAGAATGTTCGAGGCGTCGATGGCGCCCTCGGCGGCGCCGGCGCCCACCAAGGTGTGCAGCTCATCCACAAAGAGGATGATCTCGCCCTGAGCGCGCCGGATCTCCTCCATCACGCGCTTCATGCGCTCCTCGAACTCGCCGCGATACTTTGTGCCGGCGACCAGACCGGCCAGATCCAGCGAGACAACGCGCTTGTCCTTCAGCGGCTCCGGGATGTCGCCGCGGACGATCCGCTGCGCCAGACCCTCGGCGACGGCCGTCTTGCCGACGCCCGGCTCGCCGATCAGGCACGGGTTGTTCTTCGTGCGCCGGCTCAGGATCTGGATCACGCGCTCGATCTCCTTATAGCGCCCAACCACCGGATCGAGCTTGTCCTCGCGGGCAAGCTGCGTCAGGTCACGACCGAACTCGTCGAGAGTCGGCGTCTTCGAGCGCTGGCGCTGGGGGGCCGTCGCCACGTCGCCGCCCAGATAGGCGATCACTTCTCGCCTTGCGGAGAGAAGATCGACGCCTAGCTTGGAGAGGATGCGAGCAGCCAGGCCGTCCCCCTCGCGGATCAAGCCGAGGAGCAGGTGCTCCGTGCCTATATGGTTGTTGTTCAGTTGCCGCGCCTCGTCGTAGGCCAGGTCCAGCACCTTACGGGCGCGCGGATCGAGGGTCATGTCCTGCGTCGTCCGGCCTTCGCCACGGACGATGCGGCGCTCGACCTCGGCGCGCACGCGAGAGGGCGGCACTCCCAGGCGGTCCAGCACGCGAGCAGCCACGCTATCGCCCTCGCGCACCAATCCCAGAAGGAGGTGCTCGGGGCTCACGTAGTTCTCGCCTAGGTGGGCCGCTTCTTCTTGCGCGAAGAAGACCACCCGTTTTGCCCTATCGGTAAATCGCTGCCACATCCTCTGCTTCCCTCCAATCCAGTGGCATACTCAACGGCTGATAGGTACACCTTCCTCCGCTACGAGTGCCCGGAACTCCGCCATCAAACGCTTGGTCAGCGGACCCGGGCGGCCGGTGCCGATCAGGCGGCCGTCCACCTTCACCGCGGGAATAATCTCGGCAGCGGTACCGGTTAGGAAACACTCGTCGGCGTTATAGATATCGTAAAGCGTCAGCATTCGCTCCGATACCGGGATCTCAAGCTTTCGGGCAAGCTCCATCGCGGTGGCGCGCGTGATGCCTTCCAGGATGCCTACATGCGGCGGCGGCGTGAGCATCTCCCCCCCGCTGAGGATGAAGATGTTGTCTCCGGTCGCCTCCGCGACATAGCCATCGCTGCTCAGCATCAGGCCTTCGCCTGCGCCCGCGCGGTTTGCCTCCATCTTGGCCAGGATGTTGTTGACGTACTTCCCGAGCGATTTGATGCGCGGCTCCAGCGCCTGTGCTGGAGGAACGCGCAACGCCACGGTGACCAACTCCAGGCCGTTCTCATACATCTCTCGGGGATAGAGGGCCAACTGGCTGGCGATGATCACCAGCGTCGGATTCGTGATCTTCTTCGGATCCAGCCCCAAGCCCACGCCGCGCGTGAGCGTGACGCGGATATAGCCATCCCTCAGATTGTTGGCGCGCGCCGTGCTCAGGATCGCCTCAGCCAGGCCATCCCGGGTCACGGGCATCTGGATTGCCAGATGCTGCGCGGATCGGCAGAGGCGTTCGACGTGCTCGTACAGCCGGAAGACCCGCCCGCTATAGGCGCGAATTCCCTCGAACGCCCCGTCCCCATACAGGAGACCGTGGTCGAACACCGACACCTTTGCCTCTGACTCCGGCACCAACTCCCCGTTGATGTAGATCTGCAATGGTTTTCACCCCGTCCGTGCTGCGTCTGCACCGGGCAGTTCGGTTTCTCCCCCGACACAAACGCCCCGGACTCGACAGACGTCTACAATGTAAGACGTGCTGTTCCTTCGAACTCAGTATAACACACAACCTTCTTACAAATCAACCAAACCGGGCGTCGCGGCGATGCCACTGCCGGCGGTTTGGATCGTTTCGGGCAGGCGCTTTCGGGGCCTCCGAGCGGCCTTCCTGACGGTGTCTCGGGGGCCCACCGCGACTACCTCCCACCCTATTCTTCCCACTTCAGCGCACCGGCATGCACCCAGCGTCAGGAGAAAGGAGGGGGTGTGAAGGACGCCTCGCTCGCCCCGCCGAACGGGACTCGCGATAGCGCCCATAGCGCCCACCCGGAGGAGTTCCATGATTGAAGTTGGCATCATCGGTTACGGTTTCGCGGGTCGCTGCTTTCACGCTTACCTGATTGGCCTGGCGCAGGGACTGAAGCTGAGCGCCGTCGTCTCGCGCGACGCGGAGCGCCGGGCGCGCGCTGAGGCGGAGCATGGCGTGCGGACCTACGCCGCCGTCGAGGGTCTCCTCGCCGACCCCGGCATCGATCTGGTGGTCGTGGCGACGCCGCACGACACCCACGCGGACCTCACGATCCGCTCCCTGGAAGCGGGCAAGCATGTCGTCACCGACAAGGTGATGGCGATGACCGCCGCGGAGTGCGACGCGATGATTGCCGCGGCGCGGCGCACCGGCAGGCTGCTCAGCGTCTTCCACAATCGCCGCTGGGACTTTGATTTTGCTACCGTGCGCCAAGTGATCGCGGAGGGATGGATCGGCGAGCCTTTCCTCTACGAGTCTTCCATCACCGGCTACGGGGCGCCGCGCGGCTGGCGCGCCGATGCCGAAGCGGCCGGCACGCTCCTGGCCGATTGGGGCGCCCACCTGATTGACCAAGCGCTTCTCCTAGTCGATGCCGACGTCGAGAGCGTGTGGTGCGACGTGCAGGCGCGCAAGTGGGAGGCGACCAGCGGCAGCCATGGCCTCCTGCAGATGCGGTTTGCCAACGGGGTGCTCTTCCGCGTCGAGGTGAGCCGGCTGGCGAAGGCGCCCAAGCCGCGGTGGTACATCCTCGGGGAAGAGGGGGGCCTGGTGAAGACGGGGCGCGACCCCCAGGAACCCGCCATGATCGCCGGCGATATCGACGCGGCGAGGGAAGACCCCGCCGACCGGGCTCGCGTCTTCACCCAGCGCGGCGGGCTCTCCGCCGAGATGGTGGTCGAAAGCCTGCGCCCAAGCTGGAAATTGTACTACCAGAACATCGCCGATGTGCTTCTGAAAGGCACGGAGCTCGCCGTGAAGCCGGAAGAGGCGCGCCGAGTCGTCGCCGTTCTGGACGCGGCCGCGGAGTCGCTGCGTACCCGCGCCAGCGTGGCGGTCGCCAGCACCTGGGGATAGGCGTTCTTCTCGCGCATCGCCCGCCAGCCGCCCCGCGGTTGCCCGGAGGATGGATGGAAGCCCCCAACCCGTCCCTCCCCGCGCTGTCAAAGCTTCTCTGACCGTGACGCCCGCGCGTATCACTGGTTGCGGAAGGAGTAGCGCCACTCGTCATGGAAGTTGAAATCACGAAGAGGTGTTCTCATGCCTTCATGGAGCTACCGCACGTGAAGACCCCTTGGGCCGCGCCAATCACTCAGCGCGATCGAGTTGGGGGAACGCCGGAGTGACACGACCTCTTCATCCTGGGGAGGCACCTATCGTTGCGGGGCTCACCCTGGCGTTGGGAGAGCCGGCACGGGCAGCGATGTATCAGCCCCTGCTACGCCGCGCGGTCGCGGCGGAGTGGGAGACGGCCTTTGCCCGGCTGGCCGCGGGCGGCGCGGGGGCGGTCGCCGGCATCGTGTCTCGCGAAGGCGAGGGCGATCTCCAGGAGGGGATGTTCGCTCTCCCGCGCCTCGTACACCGGACCGGCATCGAGCCCTATCGTGCCCTCTTCCTCGCGGCGCTCCACGACCGGATCCTCGATCGCCAGGAGCACGGCGTGTGCCTCTTCATCGACTGGGATACCGGTGGGCTTGGCGTCTACGCTGTTGACTTCGCCGATGGGAACGCGCGCATCCTCACCTCCTCATTTCAACCGGCGATCTGCACGGTGGCGCTGGGAGAGGCGGTCGCCAGGCACGTGCTCCTGCCGGCAGCCATGCCAGGCGGGGCCAGCCTCTGGAACGATCTGGAGAGCGAGGAGAGAGCGCGTCTCCGCGGGGCAGGGGAGGGCCTGCTGCGGCGGTGCTGGCTTGCCGACCGGGAGCGTTTTGGGTGCGCGATCCCGCCGGTG
>DUUU01000532.1 GCA_012841485.1 Armatimonadota bacterium | reverse complement strand
GGGTGGTGCGGCGCGCGCATCTGGGCCCGAAGACGTTCGCCTTCGCGCGGGATGCGGCGAAGTATGGCGACAACTTCCTGGAAGTGGTCCTCAACGACGCGCTGGAGGTGGAGCGCCTGAAGCACCTGCCGGCCCGGCAGATCTACCGCGAGGAGGGGGTTCACGGCGAGCTGCTCGCCCCGGCGTTCACGCAACGCCTCTATCCGGGGGGCACTCCCGTGGTGAGCTTCCGGCCCTGGCAGGTGGTGCATCTGCGCTGGGGCCATCGCGGGGAAGAGCGGTATGGCCGGTCGCACCTGGGGGTGGCGTGCGGGATCTGGAAGCGCCTCCATCCCCTGGAGGAATCGATGCGGATCGCCCGGCTGGAGCGCGGCTACGATAAACTGGTGCATTACGTGGAGATCCCGCTGGAGGCGAGTCTGGAGGAAGCGCAGAAGCGCCTGGACGACTATCGCCGCCGGATGGGCTCGCGCGTGGTGTTCAACGCCGAAACGGGGTGCTACGAGCTTCATCGCCAGACGCCGGGCGTGCGCACGGATTTCTATGTGCCGGTGAGCCGCGGGGAGAATGGTGCCATCACCGGGGGCGATATCAAGCTGCTCGCGGCGGACAACGCGCAGCTGGCGCATATCGACGATGTGCGCTATCTGCACCGGCAGCTACTGTGCGCCTTGCGCGTGCCGGCGGCATTTTTGGGCTTCGAGGAGGACGTGAACGCGCGCGCGACGCTTGCGGAGCAGCATGCCGAGTTCGCGCGCACCATCCGGCGTGGGCAGGCGATCCTGGCGGCCGGCTATCGGCAGGTGTTCGACCTGCAACTCGCGCTCAAGGGGTTGGATCCCCGGAGCCTCTCCTACCGGATCGTCTGGCCGGAAGCGCGCCCGGAGGAGGCGCGCGCCTCGGCGGAAGCCGCCTACTACCGTGCCCGGGCAGAGAGAATCTCTGCCGGGTAGCGTGGGCGCGCAGGCAGCTCGCTCACGCGCCGGTCATCTGCTGGAGGATCGCCAGGGTCTCCTCTGCCCCGCGCGCCATCTCGCGCCCGGTGGCGGGCAACGCGTCCCATCCCGATGCCGGCTCTGCCCGGCGGGCGATCCTCCGGCGCGCCTCTTCTCTCCAGGAGGCGTAGCGTATTCGCGTGTTGTCGGGCACCTCGCGCTCCTCGAACGCGGTGGCGGTGCATCGCAACTCGTGCCCTTCCTGGATCAGCTCCTCAATGCGCAGGTAGGTATACATTCGCCTCTGCCCTCCCCCGACTGCATTATAGCCCTGGGCTTTGGGGTGGGTCAAGCGGGTTTCCGACCCGGATACAAGGGTGAAGGGACAGACTTCCTAACCCCCGGCCCCTTCCCTACCCTCCAAACCCGCGCCGGACCCAGGGAAGGAGAGCTACCGCGTGGGGATCGGGGAGGACCGCAAAGCGGTCCAACAACGAAGCCCAGGGTCTCCTGACCCTGGGTCTGGCGACCGGGGAATACCTGGAACCTCGAAGAGGTTCGACAATCCGTGGCTGGTGTTGCACGGCTGATTTGGGGCCGGGATGGCGGCGATTTCTGGTTTGGAAAGGAGGCGGCTTCATGAAGGTGCTGGTCGAGCAGATCGAGCCCCGGCTGGAGGTGCTGGAGGAGGTCGCGGGAGGCGAGCGGGCCTTCCGCATCCGGGGCACCGCCCTGGTGGGAGGCGGGCTGTCGCGTAACGGGCGCTACTACCCGCCCGAGGTGGTGGCGGCTGCCGCCGGTGAGACGCCGCTGCCGATCACGCTGTATGCTCGCCATCGGGATGCCATCGAGGGAACGGGCCTCCCGGTGGGCCGGGTGGACCGGCTCTACCTGGAGGGCGCGGCGCTGAAGTATGAGGCGACGCTGGCGCCTACCCGTCTCGGGCGCGACCTGCGGGCGCTGATCGAGGGGGGCTTCATCGCCGGCGCGTCGATTCGTGCCAGCCCGTATGCCAGCCACCGCGCGCGCCTGGGCGACCGCGAGGTGGAGTGGATCGACGCGCTCACTCTGAGGGGGATCGACTTCACCGACGACCCGGGGGTGCCCGAGGCCGTGGGCTTTGAGATCCTGGAAGAGGCCGCTTTCGGCGCGCCACTTCTCAACGGTCAGGCGGCCATGATGCCGCCGGAGGAGGAGAGCATGAACCTGGAAGCGTTGGACCTGCAGACGTTGCGCGCGCAACGCCCCGATCTGGTGGACGCGGCGCGCGCGGAGGAACGGGCCCTTTTGGAGGAGACCTGCCGCGTGTTGGGCCTCACCGAGCCGGGACGGCTGCCTGAGAAGGTGGCCGAGCTGGCGCAGTTGCGCAGCCATCGGGAGATTGCGGCCCTCGCCGATGCGGAGCTGGAGGGCGACCCGCTTCGCGACGTGATCAAGGCGCGCCTGCTGGAGGAGTGCCCCACGCTGGAGGCTGCCCGGGATCGCCTGCACCGCGAGCGTGCGTATGCTGCGTGGCTGCGCCAGGTGGTGCTCGCCTCGGGCCTCACGGGCGCCGGCGGGCACGTCGCCAAGGGCGCCGGCCTGGTGGAGAATCCCGAGAGCGCCGCGGTCACGCCGGATCAGGCGCGCATCCGTCGCCTGGCGGGAGTGGCGGTGGAGGGGTGATCGCCTCGCCCGGCGGGCGGCACGGTGTTCCGCACGGAAAGGAGCTACGGAATGAACTCGCTCACTGAAGAGCAGCGGCGCGTCGATGCGCTGGTGAACAAGCACGCCTGGATCCTGGAGGGGATTCAGGAGGAGCGCCTGCGCCGGTCGCTGGCCCAGCTGCTGGAGAACCAGGAGGCCTACACGCGGGGTCTGCTGGAGGATACCACCACGGCGGATCTGGCGATGCCGCAGGCCTACTCGGTGGCGCTCATCCGGAAGGTCTATCCCGCGCTCGTGGCCTACCGGCTGGCGAGCATCCAGCCCCTTCGCGGCCCGAATGGGAAGGTCTTCTACCTGGACCACGTGAGGGAGGCGGTGACCACCTTTCTCACCGCGCAGGCGGAGAGCGATCAGGCCGTGATCGAGGTGGACAGCGCCTACGGGTTGAAGCCGGGCGATCTCGTGACCATCGGCGCGGACGATGCCGCCGAGAACCTGGTGATCGAGTCGGTGGTCCACAAGACGGTGACGCTCGCGGCCAATCTGGAGAACACCCACCCCAAGAACGCGCGGGTGAGCCGCGCCTACTCCACGGCCAGGACCACCGAGGGCGGCGCCGTGGCGCGCGCCCGGCTCTCGTTGACCAGCGTGGATGTCTCGTCCGAGAAGTATGCGCTGGCGGTGGCGTGGACCACGGAGGCGATGGAGGACCTGCGCGCGACGCACAACCTGGATGCCGAGGCCGAGTTGATCGACGCGGTGGCCGGCGAGATCGTGCGCGAGATCGACCGGGCCGTGCTCGCCGACATGCTCGCCAACGCGAGCGCCGGCGTCGTGCCCTGGAGCGCCACCAAGCCCGAAGGCTTCACCGAGACGGAGTGGCGGCGCACTCTCTACGACGCCATCGTGGACGCGAACAACGCCATCTTCAAGCGCCGCTACCGCAGCGCCGATTTCCTGGTGGCCGACCCCGATACGGTGGGCCGGCTGGAGAAGCTGGAAGAGTTCCATCTGAGCACGGAGGCCCAGCCGGCCATTGGCGTGCAGCTGGTGGGCCGGCTCCATAACCGCTGGGAAGTGTATAAGACAGCGGACTTCCCCCCGAATCAGATCCTGGTGGGGATCAAGGGCGATGGCTACATCTATGCGCCCTACGTGCCCCTTAGCCTGACGCCTGCCCACTACGAAGCCACCACGGACACCTGGACGCGCGCGCTGCGCACGCGGGCTGCCCGACGAATCACGGTGCCGGAGGCCTACGCCGTCGTCGCGATCATTCCCGAACCGGCGGGCGCGTGAGAGGAGCGGGGCGCATGAGACCAGACAGAACGCAACAGCCCTACTATGAGCCGGGCGTTCCGGTGCTTCATCGCGCGGGAGTGACCGCCGCGGATGCCGGCGACCCGGTCTCTCCCGAGGGGGCTGTCTCCAGCGCCGGTTACGAGCGGGTGCGGTTTGACCTGGATACCACCGGCTCGGTGGCGCTGACGGCGCTGCGGGTGCAGGTGCTCTTCTGGAATCCGCTGGCCGGGTGCTTCTTCCATGGCGACGAGCGCGAGATGACGGAGGCGGAGCTGTTGGCCAACCCGAAGCCCTCGCTCGATGCGCAGACTCGCGGCGCTTCCGCCGTCTTCCTGAAGGTAGTCTCTGCCCAGGCGGCGGTTCTGACCCTCGATGTGTACGCGACGCCGTGGTGAAGAGGCAGGCGATCCCAGGGGCCTCTGAAGGGAGGCTCCTGGGACTCTCGCGGATGGGCCGAGAGGAGGTTGAGATGATCCGACTTGCCGGTGAGGCCTTCATGGCCGTGCGGGGCGTGGTGGCCGGCTGGGTTCGCCGGGTTGCCGCGCGTGACGGCGATCCCGGATTGGAAGTGCGCCAGGAAGGCAGCGGCGACCAGTTGGTAATCCGACGCGGCGAGGAGACGCTGGTGCGGGTAACGGCCGAAGGGGGCATCGCCGGACCCGTGCGCCTCGTGCCCCAGAGCGAGCCGGAGGCCGCCGCAGAGGGTTACGCCTACTATGATAGCGCCGAAAAGCGCCTCCGGTGGCATGATGGCTTGGCATGGCGGGGGAGCGCCGCGGCGGGCGACAACGCCGATATCACCTCGCTCTCCGGGCTCATCACGCCGCTCGATGTGGCGCAAGGCGGCACGGGAGGGAGCACGGTGGCCGGGGCGCGCGCGAAGCTGGGAATAGGCCGGAGCGTGTTCTCCGCCCTGGGCCGGCCGATGGGGTGCGACGTGGCCGCGAGTGATCCGGACCTCCGCGACTTCTATGGGGGCTTCACCGACGGCGTCTATGGCTACCTGGTGCCATTTGGAATGGGCGAGTCGCGCTCGGGGAAAGTGGCGCGCCTGGATCTGCGCGACTTCGCCAGCGTGACGAGCCTGGATCTGACGACTGCGGTGCGCAGGCTGACGTTTGTGGCAGGCAAGGAGGGCGGCATCCGGCGGGGCGATACCGTCACCGGAGCGATCAGTGGCGCGACGGCAACCGTGGCGGGCGTCGCGGTGACGAGCGGCGCCTGGGCTACGGGAGATGCGGCCGGGGATCTCTACCTGCGCGACCAAACCGGGAGCTTCGTGGCGGAGAGCCTGAACGCGGGGGGGTCCGTGGGGATCGCCTCGGTTGCCGGCAACTCCTGGGAATCTGGCCTGGTGGGCTTCCTGGGCGGCTTCACGGATGGTCGCTATGGCTACTTGGTGCCCCAGAGTGGGTCCGATGGGCTCCATGGCCGGGCGGCGCGCATTGACCTGGCGGACTTCGCCAGCGTTGAGGTCATCCCCCTGGATACGCTGCCGGGAAGCCCGAAGGGCTTCGGAGGCGGATTCACCGATGGGGTGCATGCCTACTTCGTGCCCACCTTCACGGGCTGCTTCGCGCGCGTGAAACTGGCGAACCTCGATGAGATGGACGCGCTCGATCTGACGGCGCTGGACGGCGACCTGACCGGCTTCGTGGGTGGCTTCACGGATGGCCGCTACGGCTATCTGGTGCCCTGGGATCACGGCGCGCGCTCCGGCAAGGTCGTCCGAGTGGATCTCACCGACTTCGCGAGCGTGGCGGTGCTCAACCTGGCCGCGTTCGACTCCGAGCTGAAGGGGTTCATCGGCGGCTTCACGGATGGTCGCTACGCCTACCTGGTGCCCTATGATAATGGGCAGAAGTCCGGCAAGGTGGCCCGCGTGGATCTCGCTGACTTCTCCAGCATCACGACGCTCGACCTGGAAGCGGTGGACCCGGATCTCAAGGGGTTCTATGGCGGCTTCACGGATGGCCGCTACGGCTACTTCGTGCCGAACGCCGGCGCGGTAGCCAAGCTGGCGCGAGTGGATCTGGAGGATTTCAGCACGGTGTCGATCTGCGACCTGACCGCCGTGCATCCCCAGATGCGCGGCTACTGCGGCGGCTACGTGAATGGTGGCTATGGCTATCTGGTGCCATCGTTCGCTACCACGGTGGCCCGCTTGCAGCTGGGCTTTGGAGGAGGGCTATGAGCGCGCACCGGGTACGCATCGTCAACGGCAAGATCGCCGAGGTGAACACCGGGTCGCCGGAGTGCGTGGTGCTGCTGCCTGCGCAATATCTGGGGCGGCGGTTAGATAGTCTCCTTTACCGGGATGGGGAGTGGAGCGAAGACCCGGAATACCAGGAGCCAAGCCGGCCGCCAGCGCCTTTCGGCGGGCCGCCAGCATGAAGAGGCGGCTGCCAGGTGTGGCTGCACTCCGGCGGAAGGAGGAGCGCGATGACACGAGCGGAATGGGTGGCGGCTCTGAACACGCGGCTGAAGGACAGCGGGAACGAGCTTTTCACTGCCGAGGAGAAGGATGCGCACATTGAGGCCGGGGTGCAGGAGTATAGCCGTCGCCGGCCCCGCCTCTTCACCACGGAGATCGTCACGGAGGCCGGGCGGCAATGCTACCCCCTGCCGGAGGGTGCTCTATGGGTGGCCGGCGTGGTGCTGCCGGCGCCCGCCGGCGCCCCGGAGGGTGGATGCTGGCAGCGCGGCTGGATGGAAGATGGGGGAACGCTGTGGCTCTTCCCGGCTCCGGCGGCGGATGGGTTGCCGGTCCGGGTGACCTGCGCGGGCGCGTGGGCCCCAGAGGAGGTGCCGCCCGAGGAGACGGAGCTGGTGCTTCTCGCCGCGCACGCGCGCTGCTGCGAGGTGCTGGCGACGGAAACCGCGCGTACCTTCGTCTTCTGGGTGGGCGACGAGAAGTTTGACAAGAGCGAGGTGAGCGCGCACTACCGGGCGCTGGCGCAGGCGCTTCACGCCGAGCTGCGCCGGAAACTCGCGCGCCACTAGCCCGCATTATTCATCAGAATAATGAAAAGAAGTCTCTCTGCCAAGCGTGGCGCGAGTTCGTGGGCACTGCCCTGAAAACACTCTGCCACCGAACGCTTGTGGCGGCAACGACGTGCTACCAGGCAAGAATCTTCTTTTGAACTATTCTGGTGAATACTTCGGGCTAGGCGCCGGAGGGAGGGGCTATGCTGGAGCAAGCCGACCTGGATGAAGCTGTGGCTACGGTTACGGCCATGCGCGATGCGGTGGGCGAGCCGGTGACGTTGCGCCACGATGAGGGCTATGGGGGCGACCCCCCGGAGCCTGCTTATACCGAGACGGTGATCCGCGCGCGCTTTACGCCGGTGCCGCCCGGGCTTATCTCGTCCGGGCTCTACATGAAAAACGACCTGCAGCTCATTACCAGTGTGCCGGTTGTGCCTGGCGATCTGATCGACCGCTTCGGCGAGACCTACGAAGTGCTGGATGCTCCCTTCGTGCGCCGGCTGGCCGACCGCGTGATCGCCTACGAGACCAAGGTGAGGAAGAGGTGAGGAGAGGGATGGACGCGATCACCTTCATCAAGGAGACCGGGTTCCCGGCAGGGGCGTTCGTGATGCTCTACGCTCTTTTTCGCACGACGCTTGCCGAGAACACGCGCGCTCTTCAGGAGTTGTCCCACGTCATCCGCGAGGTGAGAGGGTTGCTCCTGCGCCTGAACGGCGCGGCGAAGTGACCTGGAAAGGAGTGTCGCATGGAATGGCAGAGTCTGGTGGGTTGGCTGGTGGCGGCCGCGACGGCGCTGTGGGCGTTGGTCCGGCGTAACCGGGCCGCCATCGCGCTGCACGCCGCGGAAGCCGTGGCGTTTGCCGAGAAGTACTATTGGGGCGCGAGCGATGAGGCGCTCGAGCGTGAAGCCGTGCGCTACTTCGAGGAGTTCTGGCCCTCGGTGCCGGCCCCGCTGGTGCGTGCCGCCGTGCGCGAGGTGTGCCGCCGCCGGAAGACGCGCGCTCGCGGACTGGTGCCCGAACAGAAGCCTGCCTGAGCGGCGGGATGCCCCCTTTCGGGGGATGGAGACCTCGCGCGGGTTCAGCCCCGGGGTTTTCGCGCCCTGGGGCTGGGCCGCGCGGCGGTTGAGGCATTGCCTGGCGTACGGTATAATGGCGCCAGAGCCAGCAAGCGAGTGAACGCGATGGCATCTATCCAGCGCGAGAGAGGAGCGTGGCCGTGCGAGTGTACCGGTTGGACCTGACAGTGCCTGACAAGGCAGTGGATGAGAATGCGCACGTCAACAACGTGGAGTATATCCGCTGGATGGAGGAAGCGGCGCGCGCCCATGCGGCGCATCGAGGAGGCACGGCGGCCGCTCAGTCTCTCGGCGGCACGTGGTACGTGCGCTCGATCCGGGTGGAGTACTTGCGACCCGCTTTTGCCGGCGAGCACCTGGCAGTCCTCACCTGGGTGGCCGACTTTCACAAGGTGCGCTCGCTGCGCCGCTATCGCATCTTTCGGGTTACCGATGGCGTCCTCCTTGCCGAAGGCGAGACGGATTGGGTCTTCGTCGATGCCGCGACCGGGCGCCCGCGGTCGATTCCGCCGGAGGTGACGCGTCTCTTCGAGGTGGTTCCAGAGGATGAGGCCCCCCAGAGTCTGGCCGGCGTGGCTCCGGCGCAGTCTCTCTGATGCCGTTGCCGCGCACCCCTTTTCGTGTGGGAACGGCGCGCCGTGCGCGAGGAAGGCATTGGCCGGCATGGTGTCGAAGCGGGTTCCCAACAGGCGGTAGATAGGTGGGCCGTCCGAAGGAGGGAGCGATGAGACGAGTTGTCGGTGCGTTGCTGCTGTGCCTGTTCTGGGGCTCCGCCGCGTGGGGCCTCGACGTGGTCCGGGACGGGAAGCCGGTCGCGCGGATCGTGGTGCCGGATGAGGCCGACAGCTACACAACCCAGGCCGCGGGCTGGATTCGTGACTACGTGAAGAAGGCGACGGGTGCGGAGCTCGCGGTGGTGCCGGAGGGGCAAGATACGGGCCAGGGTCCGCGGCTCGCTCTGGGCGCCACGAAGGCAGCGCGCCAGGCGCGCGTTCGCGCCGATGATCTTGCCTGGGACGGCTGCCGCCTCGTGGTGAAGGGCGATACCCTCTTTCTCGTGGGCCGCGATGAGGATGGCGTGGGCAAGGCGGATTACAAGGCGCCCAAAGGCACCTGCCGCGCGGCCACCGCGTTTCTGGAAGAGTTTTGCGGCGTGCGCTGGCTGGCGCCCACCCCGCTCGGGGAGGTGGTGCCGCAACGGCGCGACATCTCGGTTCCTGATGACCTGAACCGGGTGATTGTGCCGGCGTTTGGCTACGCCAATGGGCGGCTGATCTACGGTGTGAGGACTCCTGCCTCCTACGCCAACAACTTCCGCGAGGCGCTCCGCCTCTACACGGCCGGCGGGCACACCTGGCCTGTTTTCGTCCCGCTGGAGCGCTACTACGAGGAGCACCCGGAGTACTTCGCTCTCATCAACGGACAGCGCAGTAACAGTCGCATGAACCACCTCTGCACCACGAACCCCGACGTGAAGCGCCTCCTCCTAGAGGGCCTGCGCGGCAAGTTCGATGAGGGCTATGACTGGGCGCAGCTGGCGCAATCGGATGGCTACCGCCGGTGCGAGTGCCCGAACTGCGAGGCGATGGACAACTATCGCGAGTGGGGGCGTGGCGATGCGTTTCTCTTCAAGACGCTGGCCGAGAACCCGTGCGAGCGCGTCCTGAAGCTGCATCGCGATATTGCCGAGCAGTGCCGCCGGTCGCATCCCAATAAGAAGGTGCATCTCCTCTCTTATGGGCCGACCACCATGCCCTCGCGCGCGTTCGATAAGTTCCCGGACAACGTCGTGGTCGAGCTGTGCAATACGGATCCGCGCGTGCT
>DUUU01000531.1 GCA_012841485.1 Armatimonadota bacterium | reverse complement strand
GGCGGCGCCGCCGCCAACGCAAAACGCCCGCGCGGCAGGTTGTCCGCGCGGGCGTTTGCAGAAGGGCGAGATGAGGACGTGGGCTAACTCTCCCTGTCGAAGAGGGTGATCAGCGACACTTCGGCGTTGCGCACGACGTAGGCGACGCCCTGGTGGGGGAAGCTATAGGTCTCCGTGTTCTCCACGTCCGTGGTCACGAAGCCGGCGCCGACGCGCTGGCGGATCGCCGCGGCCGCGTCGCCCAGCTTGATTCCACCCACCTGAACATCACTCGGTCGCGTGATAGTGATGAGCGCCACCCTGGCACTCCGGTCGAAGCGCACGCGCACGCCCCTGCGGTCATAGACCCAGACGCCGCCGGTTGCTTCCTCGCCCTTGCCGGCGTCGGGCGTGCCGAGGGCCTTCTCGACCTCCTCCGCGGTATCGCCCACGCGCACCTGGATCGTGGCGCTGATCGCGCCGCCGCCTGGGAGCGGGGCGGGTGCCCACACCACCTTCGAGACTTTACCGCCCATCATCAGGAAGGTGAGGCCATGCTCGGGATAGGCCCACGCCTGGCGCGTGCCGACAGCGGCGGTCGCTGTCGCCCGGCCCCATGCCTTCTCCACGGCCTCGGGCTTCGCTCCGAGGCTCACCCCCGGCCCCAGCGCACCCGCGTAGGGAGGATAGAGCACCCCCGCGCGCACGCGGTTCTCCTCATCAAGGAAGATGCTGAAACCCTTGCTCTTGTAGCGCCACACCTGAACCCCTGGTCGCGGCGAGGCGATCCCCTCGGGATTGCCCAGCTTCTTCCGCAGCTCCACATCAGAGAGGCCCACGGTGACCCCAGCAACCGGGGGCGCGGCGGTCGGCAGGTGGACAATCTTCATCTCGTTCAGGTGCTTTCGGGCCAGTTGCCCCCAATCGCTGCGCGAGTCGGTCGCCAGGTAGCCTTGAAAGGCGTGGGCTGCTCCCGACTTGTCGCCCGCGGCCTTGAGGACCACTCCCAGGTTGAAGAGCGCCGGGCCAAACTCCACCGGCGGCTGCGAATCGACATAGCGCAAGACGGCGCGTTCCTCAATCGCCGGCGTCAGCAGGGCGCGGCCGACCAGGTCACGCGGACCCTCCGGCACGGCCAGCGCCACGGCTTTGCGCAAGTGAGCGGCCGCTTCCGTCTTCAGACCTTTCCGGTAGGACGCCATGCCCAGGATGTTGTAGCCGTTCCACTCCTCGGGCGCCAACTCCACCGCTTTCTTCGCCCAGGTGAGCGCCTTCTCGGCATCCCCACTCTGCAGCAAGGCGAGGGCATAGCCGGCAACCGTCGGCCCCAGACCGCGATAGCCCACCGCTTCGTAATCCTTCAGGATCGCCTCATACTCGGCAATCGCTTGTCGGAGATGATCATCCATCAAGCTACGTGAGGCACGGAAGCGGTAAAACGAGAAGGAAGGCTTGAGCTCCAGCCTCTCCGGGGACATCTTGGCAAGGTAACGGCGATGGGCAAGCACTGCGCGCGCGTGACGCACCGGGAGCACCTTCGGAAAGCGAATCGACACCGTCTCCAGGTTCTGTTCCGCCACTCGAAGCATCTCCTCGCCGAGGCCCAGGCGAAGGATGTTCACCGCCTCGTCGTAGAGGCGTTCATCCTCGATCACCTGGTTCTGCACCTCCAGGAGGTTGCCCACGCGCTAGGTAGCGCGGGCATGATCCAGCTCGCTGCTGAAGAGGATTTCATCCACCTCCTCAGCAGCGAGGTGGCGGAAAACATCGATCATGTCGTCCACGCGATAGCCAGCGCGCAGAAGGTAGAAGGCACCGTGGCGGTCACACGCGTTCTCCTTCGTGCGCGTCTCAGCGGCGTTCTCCTTGGGAGCATCCTCGCGTGACTTCAGGGTAAACAGGAGCTTCGGCGCATCGCTCGCCTTCCCGGCGAAGAAGACGGGCACCAGGGCATCCGTGTCGTGGCGCACGATATGGGCCATCTCATGCGCCAGGACGCCCGCCAGCATCGCTTCCATGCGCTTTGGGTCATCGCCCGCCCCTTTCTCGATGGTCCGCAGGAAGGCCTCATCGGTGACGATATGGCCCCCCGGAAACGCCGCTGCGTTGCAGGCCACAGGGTTGTTCGGGTTGTGCTTCAGAACCACCACGCGCCACTGCAACTCAGGACGTTCCCCACTGGCTCGCGCCAGCCCCTGCAACACCGAGTTCGACAGCTCCCGGTAGCCCCGCTCCTCGCTCTCCCCATACTGCTCGACGAAGGCGTTGACGAACCCCCGCCCGGCCTGCACTTCCTGCTCCAGCGTCAGGGCAGCCTGCGCCCCCCGCGCACTGAAGATCGTCGCTGATGCCAGGAGGCAGACCAGGAACCGTGCCCGTGCATGCTTCATGTCCCCCTGTCCTTTCCGCCAGTTCGGCGCACCCGTGTCAGTCCCATACGGACGCCACCCCATCGCTCCCGTTGAGCAGACTCCCCACTCTCATTCTCTAATACAAGCGTCGGATCCTACAGACGGCAAAGGCCATTCGTGGGGCATTCTCCATGATACGGCGCCTCATTCTCCATAGACGCATCCCCTGCCCCGCGAGTTCACCCCCCTCCAAAGGCGCCGTGCCCGGCCCGGACCCGGACGCGCGGGCGTCAAGACCAGCCCCACGCATATCGCGCTTGGAGAGAGCTCCGCGCATGGGTTTCCCTTCCGTGTCCGCCCCCTTCATCCGTGGCATCGACGCCGGCGCGGCTTGGAGCCCCCCGCTCACAGGATCCAAGGCCAACAGAGAGTTGCGTTGACGCTGCCCTACCGCTGTGCTATACTTCCGATGGTGGGTGCCGGCCATCCCCGGCTGCCCCGTAGGAGTAGAGTGATATGAAGCGTTGGTGTCTGTTCCTGGCCGTTCTAGCCGTGATCGGTGCCGGGTGCCGGAAGTCGGACCCGCAGCCTACCTCAACCGGAGAGGGGCTGGAGGTGGAGTTCTGGCACACCCAAACCGCGGACAATGCGAAGGCGCTTGAGGAGTTGGTGACGCGCTACAACAAGGAGAATGAGGGCCGCGTAAGGGTCCGGCTTCTCTTCCAGGGAAACTACGACCAGCTTTATCAGAAGACGATGGCGGCCATATCGGCCGGCCGGCCGCCGGACATGGCGGTCGCCTATGAGAGCATGGTCGCGGAATATATGAAGGCGGGGCTTGTCCAGCCACTCGATGAGATGATGCAGGGTCCGGACGGCCTTGATCAGACCGCGCTGCAGGATATCTTTCCCGGTTATCTGGAGAGCAACCGGTTCGCGCAGTTCGATGATCAGTACCTGAGCTTCCCCTTTACCAAGAGCGTGCTCGTGCTCTATTACAACGAGCAGGCGCTCAAGGAAGCCGGCTTCGCGGGTCCGCCGAAGACGTGGGATGAGTTCCGAGATGCGGCGATCAAAACGACGAAGCGTGATGCGAGCGGCAAGGTGACCCGCTACGGCTTCGGCCTCTGGGCGGATGCTTCGACCATCCACGGGTGCATCCTCTCTCGGGGCGGCGAGCTGGTCACCGAGGATGGCGCGCAGGTCCTTTTCAACACGGAGCCCGGCAAGGAACACTTCCGGCTGATCGCCGATCTGGTGGAGAAGGGAGCGGCCACGCGCACCACCAAGCCGCAGTATCCCGCTGATTTCGGCAACGGGCGCATCGCCATGTTCATCGGCTCCAGCACCGCGCGCGAGTTCGTCGCCCCGGCCGTCGCCGGCAAGTTCCCGTGGGGGATCACCGTCATCCCGCAGGTAAACCCCGAGAAGCCGGTCACCGTGCAGTATGGCGCCAACGTCGCCGTCTTCAAGACGACGCCCGAGAAGCAGCGCGCCGCGTGGTCCTTCGTCCGCTGGCTCGCGGAGCCGAACCAGACCGCGTATTGGGCCACGCACTCCACCTACATGCCGCTGCGTCGCTCGGTCGCCGACCGTCCTGAGATGAAGGCCTACTGGGAGAAGGACCCGCAGGCG
This sequence comes from Armatimonadota bacterium, assembly GCA_012841485.1. The sequence goes on along the minus strand of DUUU01000531.1, from coordinate 576 downwards.
CGGCAGTGCTTCGAGGTTGCGCAGTATGGCGTGCGCGAGCCAAACGTTCGCGGCTGGCAGGATGTGCGCAAGTTCATGGAGGAGGCGTTTGACAGGGTGGCCTCCGGGCAGAAGGCGCCCGAAGCCGCCCTCGCCGAGGCCGCGACAAAGGCAAGCGCCGCCTTGAAGGAGAGGCAATAGATCCCTGCGCGGGGCGAAGCGTTCGTCTGGCGCCTCGCCCCCGCTTCGCCCGAAACACAGGTCAAGGGCCCCTAGAGCACGCGGGATCACCCTCCTGATGGGCGCCCGCGTTTGCGCCTATTGCGCTTCGGGCGAAGCCGGCCTCTCGGGAGAGAGCTGGTCGGAGGGCAGACTGGGCGCTTGGGGCGCTTCGCGCAAAGGGAGCTCCACGGTGAAGCAACTCCCCCTATCGGGCCCCTCGCTCTCCGCCCAGACGCGCCCCCCGTGGCGCTCCACCATCCCCTTCACCAGAGTGAGCCCGATACCCAGCCCGCCCTTCCGCTGACCGCTCTCTCCCTGATGAGCGAGCGTGAAGAGGTGGGCGAGCGTCTCCTGACTCATGCCCATGCCAGTGTC
>DUUU01000530.1 GCA_012841485.1 Armatimonadota bacterium | reverse complement strand
GCGCTACACCCCGGATGTGAGGGGCGCGCAAGCGATGGCAACACTCCGAACGGAGATCCCGGGCCTGGCCGGGCAGCAAGCCGCCCCGATGGTGGAGGTGCGCCCCGCCGGAGCCAAGGTGCTGGCGACCGACGCCGCTGGGAAGCCTGTGCTCACGAAGCACACGCTGGGGCAGGGCACTGTCTACTACTTCGCGGATCCCATCGAGCTGGCGGAGAGCGACGAAGGTGCCGCGATGCGCCCGCTCTACCGCTGGTTCCTCGCGGAGGCCAAGGTGGGGCGGCTGCCCATCACCCCAGATAACCCGCAGCTCCATCTCTTCGCGCAGCGAACCCGGACCGGGCACGCGCACGTGCTCTTCAACTACCGCAAGGGCGATGCCTGGCAGGAGGCCACCCTGGCGACCAAGGCCGGGTCGATCACCCTGCGCGCGAAGGATCGCTATCCGGCGATTGCCGGCGTGGGCGATGACGGCGCCGTGACCGTGCTTGGCGCTCACCAGCTGGCGCGCGTGGGCTCGGAGACGCTCCTGGCGGGCGAGGGGATGGCGACCGCCATCTCGCTGGACGAGCTGGACCTGCGCAAGAGCGAGGCTGTGATGCTTCTTCCCTTCACGAAGGGAGAAGTGGTCTTGTCGCGCTCGCAGCCCTGGCGCCGACCCGTGGTGCTGCTGGGAGATATTCAGGATGGGCAGTTCCGCCCTCTGGAGAGGCTGAACCCAGCCCCCGGCACGCGGGTCACCCTGCCAATCGACGACGACCGGGCGACGCTGGTGGGCCTCATCTGCGAGCAGGGCCAGGAAGCGCGTTGGATCAAGACGATCGGGCAATGGGTCTCCGATCCCGGGAGCGTGCCGGGCCTGTAGGGGCCCTGCCTTCCAGGTAAGGCAGGATGCGAGCCTGCCTTACCTGGCGCGCGCTCGCGAGATGGCACCACCGGCGCCCGGCCAGCGTTCGCCTGCAGGCTGCCAACAAAAACGTACGTACACCAGGCAGGGGAGAACAGGCCCGCCGTTGAACTACGGCAGACGCCTAGAGAAGCGCCGGGCGTACCCCGCGCGCCTGGCGGGAACCGGGAGAGTGTCACATGCTACGGCGGTGCAGGATGACCTCGGTCGGATGCTGGCGCTGGGGTGCCATGTTGGGTGCCCTGGCGTTGCTCAGCGCTGTTGGAGGAGAGGCCATGGCTGAAGAGCGCGCACGCAAGGTGACGAATCTGCAGGAACTGCGGCAGGAGCGAAGCCGCCTGGCGCACCGGACGCGCCGGATCATCTTCAACAACGACGGCAACGAACCCGTCTACTACCTCAAAGAGGCCACCGCGAAGGAACTCCTGGATTGCCGGACCACGGCACTCAAGGGAACCCACGTCGATTCCATCTTCTACTGCACCTGGAGCTCCGGATTCGGCTACTTCACGCACAGAACCAAGGTCGGGCAGGTCTTCGACCGCACCGATAACCCGGAGCATCCGGATAACAAGAGCGGCGGTCTATCGCGCAACAAGACGGCCGATTTCATCCGCCAGGGCACCGATCCCCTGGAGATCATGGTCGATTACTGCAAGGAGAATGGCACCGAGATCTTCTGGTCCTTCCGCATGAACGACACCCACGATGCCTGGGGGAGCTGGTATGGCGATCTCCTTTTCCCGCAGGTGAAGAAGGATCACCCCGAGTGGCTCGTGGCCAGCAAGGAGAAGCGCTCGAAGCATGGCGGCTGGTCGGCCATGGATTTCGGGCACGCGGAGGTGCGCGACCTGACCGTCCGCTTCTTCGAGGAGGTCTGCGAGAACTACGACGTGGACGGCATCGAGATGGATTTCTGCCGGCATCCGGTCTACTTCAAGAACCCGGCGTGGGGCATCGATGCCGGCCCGACCGAGTGGGAACAGATGACTGAGATGGTCCGGCGCATCCGGCAGATGACCGAGCGCGTGGGTCTGAAGCGCGGCCGGCCGATTCTCCTGGCGGCGCGCGTGCCCGACTCGGTGGAGTATTGCCGGGCGATGGGGCTGGATCTGGAGCGCTGGCTGCAAGAGGGCCTCCTCGATCTCTTCGCCGTCAGCGACTACTTCCGTCTCAATCCCTGGAGGGTGAGCGTGGATCTGGGGCGCAAGTATGGCGTGCCGGTTTACCCCTGTCTGAGCGAGACGCGCATGCGCGACGACGAGGCGAGAAAGACGCGCTCTTCCATCGAATGCTTCCGCTCGCGCGCGATGAACGCCTGGGCGGCCGGGGCGTCGGGCATCTACCTCTTCAACTCCTTCAACCCGCGCAGCCCCCTCTGGAGCGAGGTGGGCGATCCGAAGGTGCTGGAGACGCTCGATAAGGTGTACGTGATCGGCGCGCGCGGCGTCGCCGTCCTCAACTTCTGGATGGCGGACGGGGAGAAGCGGTTCATGAAGCGGCCCACGCTCTCGCCGGAGCGCCCCGTCGCCCTAAAGCCGGGCGAGGCGTTCCGCGTGCCCCTGGAAGTGGGCGAGGAGGTGCGCGAGAAGGCCGACGCCATGCCCCAGGTCACCCTCCAGGTGCGCGTTGCCGGCCTTCCCGAGGGGGCGCCGCTCCAGGTAGCACTCAACGAGCGGCCGCTGTCCGGCGCGGTGCGGAAGGGCGACTGGCTCACCTATGCGGTCGATCCTGCCACGGTGCGCAAGGGAGCCAACCAGATCGAGACGGTGCTCAAGCCGGACGTGCCCGCCGGCGCGAAGCTGCTCGACCTGCAGCTCTGGGTGCGCTATAGCAGGAAGTAGGCGCGGGTGCCAAACCCCGCCAGACCCTCGCCGACGGAGCCCTGATACGTCGACTTGACGAAGTAGCCGTACACCTTCTTCTCGCCGTTGCGCCATTCGGCGATGGCATAGGTGGCAAAGCCCACGATCGGGATGGAATCGACCGAGACCTGCGTCTCGTCGATGATCGGGATCAGCACGACGCGCGAGTCTTGCAGGGCTTCCTGGTGCGCGACCGGGTCATCCGAGTGGAACGCGGCGAGCCATTCGTCGATGGTGGCGTATTGCGACCGCGCGAGACGGCCGTCCGTGCCCTGCTGGATCGGGCCGGTCTTGTTGCCCGAGGTCATGTCGACAAACTGGCCCACGCCGTAGGTGCCAAAGTGCCCCCACTGAATCTCTTCCCTCAGGGCGGTGCCGCTGGTGTGCGTCAGGCCCAGCGTGCCAAAGGCGCCAGGAGTGCCTGTCCAGGACTCTTGCCACGAGCGGTAGGTGAGCTGCTGCTCGATGGTGGCGCTCGGGCTGGACTCGATATCGACGATCCCATGCATGGAGACGCCGAAGGGCACGAGGTGGCCGGTGATCGTTGAGACCGTGCCCAGGGCGACGGCGGTCTGAGCAGGGATGACCTTGGCGCTGGTGATCCCGAAGATCCGTGCGAAGAGCGGTTGCACGGGGATCTGCCCGCGCACCAGGATGCCGCGGCCCGGGCCCGGGCGAGGCACCACGTTCCCCTGGCTATCGGTCCAAACGATGTTGCTGTCGAGCGTGGAGTTGGTCGCGACGGTATCGTTGAACTCGGAGATGATGATGTCGGGGTTATCTGCTCCGAGCACCTGGCTCATCGAGACGGTGAAGCCCTCGGCGTTGTTGGCGTTGACAACGGAGAGCACGACCGATTGAACGCGCCGGGCGCTGGCGGCATCTATCGTCAGCGAGAGGTCCTGGGCTCCGGCGAGCGCGGCCATATCACAGACGTTCACGGCCCTCTGACGTGCCACGAACCAGCGGCCTACATCCACGGTGAGCGCCATGAAACCGAGAAGAGTCGATAGCGCGACGGCTAGCAGAACCAGAGACTGCCCGCTTTCACGTTCCCGATGCACGGTCTCCTCCCTCCCACAAGGCCGATGCCTGCAACAAACCACGAGCAGGCCGGCCATCCCCCATACCACGACACGTGTGGTACATGGCGGCGGTTCATTCACTCTCCATTATGGCGTTTGATCGGGAGAGCTTGAGGGACGAGCGCTTCCGCAGGGCTGCTACCCACGCCGGCGTCCAGCTCCCGTGGTGATCTCGCCCGGCAGGAACCGAGAAGGCCGCGCGGAAACAAGGGGGTGTTGGCGGGTCGCCACGCCCCTCGATGGAGGAGCGCGCGGTTGCCACGCAAATAGGGTGGTGCGATGGGGATCGACCGTGGCGCGTGCTCCACGGTGCCGGTCGG
>DUUU01000529.1 GCA_012841485.1 Armatimonadota bacterium | reverse complement strand
AGTTGGCGAAAACCTGAACGTCATAGGCGAACGCGCCCGGCAGCGGGTCCCACTCGAAGCGCGGCGCGGCCGAGGCGGCCTGGCCAATCGGACTGCGCGCCTGAATCTGGCCGAGTGGGCTCGCCTGTGCTGTGTTGCTCGGGTCGGAGTGCAACCCCTTCGAGTTGACCGCCGTTGCGCGGTAATAGTATGTGGTGTTGGGCGATAGCCGCTCGTCGTAGTCGATCCAGAGGCCAGCATGCGGGTTGAGCAGGTCATCCTGCAGTTGGTAGCCGGTGTTTTCGCTGGGGCTACGCCCGATGTAGTAGCCGATGATATCCGGGTCTCCGGGTGCGGACCATGAGAGGTCCACCTCGATGAGCGAGCCCGCGGGGGCAGAGCGGCCCCGGACCGACTGCCTCTGCGCGCGCAGCTTCTCATATCGGCTGCCCCAGGCCCGGCGGAGGATGCGATCGCGGATCGCCTCATAGGCCGCGGGGGAGCGCGTCATGGTAGTTGGGAAGGTGAAAGCCAGCGCTCCGAGTTGACGCGGCGGATGCGGCGTATCGGCGCTCGATGCCGGAAGCTGGAAATCGACCGTGGCGGTGCCATTCGCCGAGAGGTAGATCTGCGGGCTGATCCCACGGGTGACGGTCGCATAGCCCGGATAGGCAGCGGTGATCACCCAGAATCCGGTGGCGAGCGCGTTCAGCGAATAGCGGCCGTTGGCGTTGGTCGTAGCGCGCTGCGGGGCGACGGTGGAATCCGGCAGGAAGCCGGGGGCGACCGCTACCGAGGCGAAAAGCTCGGCGCCTTCAATGGGGCGGCCCGCCATATCGACCACCCGGCCCGTGATGGTGCCGGCCTCGCCGCCGCGAGACATCACAATGTCCGCGCTGTTCGTAGGCACTCCGGCGATCACCGTCACATCCGGCCGGCTGCCGATGAGCGCGGTGTCTCCCGTGGCAAGCGCGGCATCGAGGGTGTAGGTGCCTTGCGGCACGTTCGGGAGCACGAAAATCCCGAAGACGGTGGTGGTGGTCGAGACCTCCAGCCCGCGCACGCCGACCTGAGCTCCGACGACACCGTTGCCCTGGTCGTCCAGCACCCTTCCCGTGATACGTCCCTGCCCGAGGCGCGTCAGGACCGGCGCGGAGGAGGCGGTTCGGCCCGGCGTGACGGTGACCTCCTCGCGGAAGGGATAGAACCCCGCGTGCCGGTATTCGACCACGTGCTGACTCGCGGGCACATTTTGGATCGTGCCGGGTGTCGTGTAGGCCGTCTGCTGGTTATCAAGAAAGACGGTTGCTCCGGGCGGGTCCGATTGCAGCTGGATGGCGCCGGTTCCGGCCGATGAGGGGGTGAGCGTCGCATCCAGGGTGAGAGTCATCTCCTCGACCTTCCTGGCGAGGCCATGCCATGGGTGGTAGCCGGCCAGCGTCAGCGTGACGACGCTCTCCTGCGTCTGCGCGAAGGTAGAGACATCCGCGGGGGTGACCCTGCCGGTTGGCTGGCCATCCACGAGAATGGCGGCGCCGGCGGGCGTAGACCGCACCAGCAGCGTGGCATCGCCGGGGTCGGTTGGGGAATCGCCTGTATCCACTGTGCTGCCGCACCCTGCCAGCAGACTGGCAAGGAGGATCGCTGCCGCGGTAAAGCCTGGGTTGCGCAAGGAGGAACCCCTTCCTGTGACAGGTGACCGTGCACACCACGGCCGGTCGAGCGGCCGCCGATGGGGTTCACGCCTGCCCGCGTGGCGGCCTCCTCTTTTGGTAGACGGCGAATGCGCGATCAATGTTTCCTTGCTCCGTTAGAGACCAGGAGTGACCGCCCGTGATGCGGTCACCCGCGCCCATCGTCAGAGCGAGTGGCGGCACGCCGGACGCGCGCGCCTGCGCCCTGGGAGGACGCGGCCATGCCGGCATGGCAAGGAATCGGCCGGAAGCGGGGCGCTGGTCTAGAAGCGAGCGCGCACCTCGCCGGTGAGCAGATTGCCGCTGTAGTTGCGTTCGGCGTTGTTCGCGTCTGTGTACCGGATATGACGCACATCCATCTGCCAGTTGACGTACTTGTTCAGCGAAAACTCGATGCCCAGGGCGGCCGAGAGGCGCAGCGAGTCCTCGGGGCTGCTGCTCATCCCATAGCTCCCGCCGCCCTTTGTCCAGGAAGCCTGCCACTCCGTGAAAAGCCGGCGGCTCTGCGAGATCGGATACTCCAGACGGCTGGTGACGGTGTCGAGCTTCGTGTCGTAGCTGGTCGATTCCGAGGTCGTGCCGCCGCCCGTCTCTATGGGGTCGCCAAGGCTGCCGGTGCCATAGTCCCCATAGCCCCCATAGCCCGTAAAGGAAGGCGTGGTCGTGTTGCTGGTCATCGTCTGGTAGTTCAGGTGGAGCGTGAAGCGGTGGAAGGGCCCCACCTGAGCCCCCATGAAGCCGATGTTGCTCTTGCTGCTGCCGCCCGCGCCGAGGAAAGTATAGCGCTGGCGGGTGACCTGACCATTGAGCGTCAGGATCTCCCAGGGCGAGTAGGTGAACCCGAGGCCCACGTTGGTAGAGCGGCTGTCGCTGCCGGCGAGTTGGCCCTCCTGCAGGTCGTTGCTGTAGTTGATGGAGAGGTTCAGCCGGTCCATCGGGGTGAGCTGCAGGCCAATGGAGCGGTTGATGCTGCGGATGCGCGTGCTGGTCGTATCGGTGGAGCCGTCCGTGTCGCCTCCACCCGGCTCGGGGTCGCCCCCATCCGTATCGCCATCGCCCTCCTGCCGGCCCGACACCGCATGCGCCCGGTCGGAATGGTGCGAGCGGATCGTTGGCATTCCAGACAGGGGGGAGGTGTAGTCGGAGTAGGAGGGGCCATAGCCCGAGGTATAGGGCGAATAGCTGCTGCCGGGGGAATAGTAGCTGCCCGTGTACTGGTTCCCGAAGCTGTAGTTCCCCGAGTTCATGTAGCTTCCCGAGGTGTAGGCGCTGGAGTAGTAGGAATTGCCGTAGTTCATGCCATAGCCGCCATAGCCGCCATAGCCGCCACTGCCCGAGTCGGAGATGCGATAGCTGGCCGTAAGCGTCGCGATAGAGAAGGGCGAGTAGGTGAGGGTGAGGCTTGCTCCGGAAGCCCGATTGGTGGTGCTGATAGCCTTCGTGCTCTGGGTAGCGGTCGTGGTACCGCCCGTCTCGGAAGTGCCGGCGCTCGTCGAGCGCGTGGTGCTGGTGGTGAAATCCATCTGCGCGGAGAAGCGAGAGCCGGGGGTGTAGGAGGCGCCATAGCGCTGGGTGAAGGAGGAGGCATCGAGGCCCGTGCCGCTCTTGTCCTGGTTCGAGCTATGATCCAGGTTCGCCGTGAGCTGGATGGCGGTCCCCAGGGCGTAGCGCAGGTTCATGTGGGTCATCGCCGAGCTGCTATCCAGCGACCCGCCGGCGGTGCGAAAGCGTTGGTGCTGGATGTCGAGGCTGGGGAGTTTCGGATAGTCCATCGAGAGACCAACGCTTGCCTGCGTGGCGCGCAGCAAGATATCCTCCGCGTCCGTACTGCCGGAAGAAGAGCCGTAGTAGTAGCCGGTTGAGGGTCGGGATGAGTTGATGTAGCGCCCGCTGAAGCGCAGGTGGTCCGTGGCGCGATACTCGATATTCCCCTCGAGGGCGCGCTCCTTCTGCTGGAAGCCGACGCTTTCGATGGCGGCGAACTGCTTGCCGATGTCGCGATAGCCCAGGTTGAGGCTGACGCGCCCGAGCTCCGTGACGCCGCGAACAGAGAGCGCGTTGCCAGACCGGGCGGGCGCGCCACCGCTGCGCGCGAACTGGAGAGTGAGCGACGAGCGTTCGTTCAAGTTGAAGGTGCCGTCGAGACCCACGATTGCCCGGTCGCCGCGCATCTCCTGGGGGGTCGAGGTGGTCACGATCTCATAATCCACGACCAGGTTGGGGGCGGCATCGGCAATCGGGCCCGGTGGTGCCGGCACGACTTTGCGGAAGCGGATGATCCCCGAGTCGAGGCTCTGCACCTCGTAGTCAACGTTCTCGAGCTGAGGCACGCCATCCAGGGTGATCTTCACGATCCGCTTGATGGGGCGATAGCGGAGCGTGAGCACCATCGGGGTGTTGTCGCCGATGAAGAGGTCGGTGCGGTAGGCGCCCTCCTCCGTGCCGGAGTCCATGTCGCTCATCTGGGTGATGTAGGTGAGCCCCATCCGGCCGTTCGCCCAGAGGGGGAACTCGCCGCGGACGCCGGCGAGGATACCTGGATTGCTCCCATACGCGGCATATTCGTAGCTCACCTCGATGGTGGAGGTCGCGGGGATGATCATCGTCTGCTGGAACCACAGCATCCCCGTGTTGTAATCGATGGTATAGTCCACCCCCAGCTTCTTGCGCTGGCCATCGACTCGCACCTGCTCCGTGCCATCGATGATGGGCGAGAACCGCAGGCTATAGGGTCCGGGGCTGTTCGTGCCCGGGAAGACATCGGTCGCCACCTGCGCGCGCTCTTGCGAGAGGAGGGTACTCAGCTTCACCGGGCCCGCCTGGGCCTCCACCTTCATGCCCCGGAGGGATTTGTTGAATGGCGCGAACTCGTTGCCCGACATGGCGACGTTGATATCGCCCGCCATGATGTTGAGCCCGTTACCGCGATACTCCAGGTTGTACCGCGAGCGGTCGGGCGTATAGCGGCTGCTGTTGATCGTGGCGTTGAGGATGACACGCGGAAAGAGGTAGCCGGTGATGTTCAGGCCGGCGTTATTCTCGATCTGGCGCTGGCGCTCGTAGTTGCCGTAGGTGAAAGCCTGCTGGCCGGCGCTGCTGCCATTGACCGAGTTGAGCCGAAAGGTGAGCGTGTCGTATCCGGTGATGGTAAACTTCTGGGCGCTGGCCGGCGCGCCGAGGGCGCAGAGTAACCCCAGCACGGCCATGCACCGCGCCAGCCACGCCAGGCGCCACCGCGTGTTCGCGGTCGGGGCATCTGCTGGAACGGGCGCAACCCTTCGCGAAGTGCATCGGCGCATGATCTCCCTCAAGCCCATCAGCCCACCCGCGGCATCATCAATGAGGCGAGGATCGCCCCGTTTCGCAGGGCGTTCTCGCGGAGACGTTCGGCTTTCTGCTTCAGTGAGGAGGCTTCTTCGGCGCGCGCATCCCAGGCAGTCTGGAGGGCGCGCAGCACCACTCCCCCCTCTATAGACGTCACATCCGCGGCCGGTGTTCTTTCCAGCAAGCGGAGGAAGCCATCGATTTTCGGATCATACGAGATTCCGACCAGCGGTACTCCCTGCAGCGCCGCGAAGATCAGCGCGTGCAGGCGCATGGCGACCATCAGATCCACGCACCCCACCAGCGAGATCAGATCGCGGGGAGGGCACGGCCCGGAGAGCACGACGGCTGGCACCGAGGCCCGTTCGGCCACGCGCCGCGCATAGCGCTCGTCATCGGGGGGGTGCATCGGCACGAAGAGCACCTGCGCTCCCAACTCGCGATGCGCGAAGGCCGCGGCCCCCGCCCAGGTATCAAGGAGCTGCTCGACGCTCGGTTCCGTCACCGCTGGCGCGCTGCCGGCGCGTGGACGCCACTCACGGAGGGCGAACGCGACGCAAGGCCGGTTGAGATCGATTCCATGCCGGGCCAGGATCTCCTCGCCTACCTCGCGGGAAGAGGGCCGGAGCGCGAAGACCGGGTCGGCTGTCTGCTCGATCCGGGGCCGGCGCACCCCGAGCGCCGCCAGCATCTCCAGGGAGGCGGGATCGCGAACGGTGATCGCCGCGGCACGGTTGAAGAGCGCCGCTGTTGCCCGCCGGGCGATGGGGCTCACGATTGGCCCGATCCCCTGGCCGCAGATCATCACCGGCCGGCGGCAGAGGCGCGCCAGGGCCAGCGTGCCCAGGTAGTAGTAGATGGAGCGCCGGCTCGTCACATCCTGGAAGAGCGAGCCGCCACCACTCACGAACAGATCGCAGGCCTGGAGCTGCGCGCGAAGATCGCGCCACCGGTAGCGATGGAAAGCCTCCACGCCGTGCTGGCGCCGCGTCGCCTCCGGGTTGGACGAAGCCACGGCAATTGAGAGCCCGGGCACGGCTGCCTGGAAGGCATCGATCAGCCCGGCGAGCACCGCCTCGTCGCCGGCGTTATCGAACCCGTAGTAGCCAGAGATGACCACGCGCGCGCTCACTCGGGCCCGCTCCCTCTCTGCGCGGGCGCCTTCAGGGGGAGCCCCTTGGAGTTCGAGACCCACAGTCGTTGTGCGACCGCGATCACGGCCAGGCCCAGCACGATTCCGAGCACCAGTCCATTTGTCGTGCGCAGGAGCGAGACAAGGAACGGCGTGTGGATATGGCAGAAGGTGTTCAGCAGCGAAACCTGACCAATCCCACCGATCAGGAGCGCCGGCGCCCAGACGGGTCGCCATCCCGCGAGGGCGGCCCACAAGGCGATCACCATCGCCGGGTGGCCGATGAGAAACTCCTTGGTCCGGGGGCGCACAAAGAGCACCCGATCCATCAGGGAGCGCAGCTTCAGCTCCAATCCCGAGACGCCGACGCCTGGCTCGTTGCCGGTGCGCAGCAAGAGGAGGAGCAGGAGCAGCATCGCGGCGCCGACGGCGACGATCTGCCACACCCGGACCGGTTCCGCCAGGATCGCGCGCAGGTTGGCTGCGACGCCGGAGCGCCGGCTTTTCCAGTCGGCTGCGGGAGTGAAGAGACCGCCCACCAAGATCGCCCCCAGTGCCAGGAGCGGAAGGAGATGCGCTGCCTTGATCCCGACGAACTGGTCGTACTTGAGCAGGAACCGGGAGTCGCCGAGCAGCCCGACGATCAGCAGCGCCCCTGCCAGCGTCGTCGCCGTCATGGCGAGCATCGGACCGAGGGCGCGCAGCGGCGACACGCTCAGATCCGGGCGCGACGGACCGCCGAGAGCCGGCGGGTTGCCCCAGCGGAGGAAGGCGAGCGTGGGGAAGATCAGGGCGGCCAGGAGCGCCAACGCCTTTCGGGCCAGCGTGAGCGTCGGGTCGATGGCAAGCAGGAGGGAGCTGCCGGAGATCCCAAGGAGGAGCAGGAGCCACTGGGTACGCGCGGCGATCCCGAGCGCCAGGGCAAGAAGCAGCACACCGCCCGCGATGACCCCCGCGCCGGTGAGGAGGAGCAGCGGCCGCCCGGTGTAAAGCGCGGAGAAGGGGCTGGCCTGGCCGATGGTGAGGCCCACGCGGCGCATGTTTCGCTCGATGGCGCTCAGATACCGGCTGTTCTCGTCTACCAGGCTATCGGCCGGTCGCGTGAAGAAGCGCAGATACAGCAAGCGGATATTCCGCTCGCGCGCGGCCTTGACAAAGCGTTCCGTGGCATCCGCCGGGGTCATCTGCGCCATCTCGGCCCCGGTGATGCTATGCACGCGGATCAACTGGCCGCGCATCAGGCGCGCCAGGGCCGCGTCGCCCTGCTGCTTGCCGAACTCAAGAAACCCGTAGCGAATCTGATGGCGCAGCAGAGAGTCGGCCACGTAGGGGAGGAGCTTCTTGTTGCCAAGCACCTCCGTGCCTGAAAAGATGACGTTCCGGATGCCGAGCTCGCGCAGGTAGGCGGTGATCGCATCCACCGAGCCCTCCGTCAGCCCCGTAAAGCCGCCGAAACGGGCGATCACCTCCACGCCGGCCTCTGCCGCTGCCTGGATAGCCTCTGGCGGGAAGCCGATGGTGGCCGACTTGATCAGATCATACCGTGCGTTCAGGCGGAGAACCACCGGGCCCGACCCGCCGGGCTGGCTGGATGGCACGGGCGTCAGGTAGGCGGGCGACCGCCTCTGGGAAACGTGCCGGAGAATCTGATCGGCCAGGCGCGCATCCGGGATGATGAGGTAGTGAGGCGCCGCGCCGGATCTCGCCGGCGTCGAAGCCGCAAAGCCGGGAGGAAGCTCGCGCGAGAGAAATACTTCGCCGATATCACGCAACTCGGCGAGGGTCATCTCGCTCACGGCCACGCCGTGGATTTGATGGGTTTCCCGCAGGTGGCGGAGCAGCGTCGCGGGTGTGGCGGCCCGGGAGTCGCCGCGCGTTGCCAGGGCGAGCTCGCGAATCTCGTCCCACTCCACCACGATCTCCACGCTCCTGTTGGCGCGCTCTACCGCCATGCGCCGCGCCGTGATCGCGCCCGCGGCCAGCAATGAGAGTAACACAATTCCGATAGAGACCACACGGACCTGGGACACGTAACACTCCTCAGCAAAGGTCAATGGAACGATGGACCAAGTGTCAGCCGGGGATCTTCTCCTCAGCAATCGTATTGTTCAACAAACGGAGCACAATTGCCTGCGTCTCAGGAGAGAGTCCCATTCTTTCCGCTGTTTCGACCCAGGAGGCGCCGGCCTGGCGGGAGGCTTCGAGGCTAGACACGGGCTCGCCGACACTCCGCGTGTAAAGTAGCATCACCGTGGCATCGCCAAGAGAGTGCCCGCGGCCCTCCAGATCGCGGATCGCGGTGTCGGTGACGCCGAGGCGGGCGCGCACCAGCGTGCGGAAGATGACGTGCTCCGCGGGGCTTGCCGCGGCGGCGGCGATATCGAGGGCGGCCCGCTCGCTGCGGGCACGCGCGCGGGTGGCGGATCGCAGGCCGGCGTCCACATGCCCGCGTGCCCGGCGCAGACAGGAGCTGGCGTGCTGCAGGAAACCCTCCAGCGCGGCCAGATGCCCCCAGGGATTGGTCCACGGGACAACATAGGGGCTATTGAGATCAGCCATCACGCCGGCCACGATCCGGTCGGCCTCCGCCAGGTCGGGAATCGCGCGGTCGATCCGTGCCAGGCCCTCGATGCTCTCCTTGCCGGCACGCTCCATATCGAGGGCGATCCCGGAGAGGAGATCGCGCGAGAGGTACCGGGTCGGGTCCGTCTCCGAGGCCGCCAGGGCACACACGGAGGTCGCCCGGTGCATGGCGCCGTTCGCCTGGCGCACTCCTCGCCACCCGCTTCGCAGGAGCGAGTCGACCTCGGCTGAGAGGGCGAAGCAACGCGCGGCCACGTAGATCCAGCGGGTATCCAGCCCTTGAGGCATCCCGAGCAGCGCGGCCTCCAGGCGCCGCGTCCATTCGTGGCGTTGAGATGCGCTCCGTAGTCGCTTCTGGGTTCGTTGCCCGCTTTCGGCCAGCAGGCGTTGGCGTTCGGAGAGGTCACGGTGAACAGCGAGTACCGCCTGTCGCGCGGGCGTCGCCTCTTCGAGGGCCCGCCGCGGCGCCTCGGAAGAGGGGACCGGCGCAAGCCCGGAGGCTCCCGACGCATGCAGAGCCATCGCTTCGGACTGCCTACCCTGCGCGGCGAGCGCCAGAGCGATCTTCTCGTTCAGTTCGGCGTCATCGGCGCGCTGCTTCGCGGCCGCACGGTATTTCGCAAGCGCCTTGTTGTAACGGCCCTCGGAAGCAAGCCGGTCGCCGATGGTGATGAGCGTCTCGCGGGAGGGGGAACGGAAATAGGGGTTTTTTTTGGCGTGCTCGATCCGTTTCTCCGCCGGGGGGTGCGTGGCGAAGAGCGTGTCGAGCCAGGATGGCTTGTCTGGCCGGCGGATCTTGTTGAAGAAGTTGAGCAGGCCTGCCGGGTCATACCCGGCGCGCGCTGCATACTCCACGCTCATTCGGTCCGCTGCGAGCTCATCCCTCCGGCTTCGCTGGAGCGCCAGCAGGGCATCCAGGAGAGTCGCCCCCAGGCCCGCCACCTCTCCGCCCCGGTCCCGAACCTGTGAGATGAGGATGGCCGCGAGAATCTGGTGCTCGATGTGGCGAATTCCATGTCGGCCGACCACATGCCCTACCTCGTGCGCGATGATCGAGGCGAGTTCATCATCATCGTGGATAAACTCCAGCAGCCCCTTGGTCACGAAGATGTAGCCGCCTGGCAGCGCCAGGGCGTTCGGCTCGTCCATCTCGATCACCTGGATCCGGTAGCGCACATTCTTGCGCGGGCTGACCGCACTCACGCGGTCGCCCACCCGCTTCACCCAGTCCGCCAGCAACGGATCGCTTTCTGTGCCGAACTGCTCGGCCAGGGCGACCGCCGCCTGCCGCCCGATCATCTTCTCAAGCGCCGTCTCGAGCCCGGCGGACGCGGGAGTGCTCGTAGCCAGAAGGAGCCCTGCCATTAGATGGGCGGCTACCGCGCGCAACGAGCGCCAGATCCACTCTGGACGGCTGCCGGCGGCGGGGAAGGATGGAAGGGAGTTCAACGCGGTCCGCTCCCCTCTGTCTCTCTTTCCATATCGAGCAAGAAGAGGCGCAGGCCGGCATTCAACGGCGCCAGAGGCACGCGGCGCTCCAGGGCCTCATCGAGGGAGAGCGGCTTGATGGGCCGGTCATCGATGGCGCCGGGGCCGTTCTCCGCGGGCGCCTCCGTCTTCAGAGGAACGCGGACGGCCAGGCCGAGGAGGAGAGAAGCGGTGGCATCCCCCAGGCGCACCCCCTCGCGGGCAAGCCCGGTGGCTTGCGCCGGGGGAATCCCATGGCGGCGGGTGAGCAGGGCACACACGGGGGCTCGCTGGGCTGTCGGAACAGAGTGGGCCAGCCGGTCGAGGGCGAGGATGTAGTGGCGTGCCGTCGCTGCCTCAGCCAGCGCGCGGGCCTCGCCCGCGAGATCCGCAGCACTGGCCGCCGCCTTCACGGCGACGCGCAGGCGTGAGTTCATGTGGCCCACGCGGGCCAGGACCACGGGCGCCGGAAGAAAGACGCACTCCTGCAGATCCTGCGCGGCGGTATGGCAGACGCGGATGGCGGCGTCTGTCTGCTTCAGCGCCTCGCGGCACTTCTTCACCCCGTCGGTCAGTTCCGACAGGGAGCGGCTGACCGACGGCGGGAGCGATTCGGCGGTTACCAGCAGGTGCTCGTCAGGGGTCGAGGAGGCGAGCTGCCCATCCAGTGTCTTGATGGTATCGGAGAAGCGATCTGGAACCGTGCCCGCCGCTTCGAGAGTCACCTGCACGCGGCTGAGCGCCCGGTCGAGGTTGGCGACGGCCAGGCCGATCTCGCGCAGCATCTCCTGGTGGATCAGGTCACCGGTGGCGGCGGGCTGCACGGCGCTACCGAGCGTGTTGAGGAAGTGCCGGAAGCGCCTCTTGCTGTTGCCGAGCGCCTTCCGGAGATCCCCGATTTGCGTGGCGCGCGCGTCGTCGCTGGCGGCGATCTGGCGGTTGGCGGTGGCCAATGCGGCGCGCGCCCGAGAGGCCGCCTCGCGATCCGCGCGTGGCACGGCAGGTAGGCGGGGTTTTCGCGCCTTGGCCGGCGGCAGCTTCACGCCCGGGTCGAGCTGTGCCGCGCGCGACCACTCCTCGCGTGCTCGATCCGGGTGGCCCAGTTGCTCCCAGCACCTGGCGGCCGCCAGGTGCTGCGCCACATCGTGCGGTTCGCGCGCGAGCACCTGCTCGTGCGCCCGGATCGCTTGACGATAGAGGCCACGTTCCGTGTAGCCTTTGGCAACGGCGCGGCGCACTTCCGTGTTGCGCGGGTCGGTCTCTGGCCGGTGGGTGGCCCTCTCCAGGCGGTCGGCTGTTGGGGGATGCGTCATGAAGTACACTTCGAGCCGGGAGGGTTTCTGCTTCTCGCGCTCGGCGCACTTCTCCAGGAAAGCCGCCATCGCGATCGGGTCGTAGCCGGCGCGCAGCATCTTCACGAGGCCCCCGGCATCGGCGGCAGCCTCGTCCGCGCGCGAGTGTCGCAGGGAGTAGAGCACGCCTCCAACCTGGCTCAGGGTGGAGACCGTGTCGGTGACATAACCGCGGAGCAGGACCAGGCCGAGAGTGAGCAGGATCTCGCGTCGGAGCTGCTTCACGCCATGGTGCGCGGTGAGATGGGCGATCTCGTGCCCGAGGACCGCCGCGAGTTCATCCTCGGATTCGACAAAGCGGAGCAGCCCGAGGGTGACATAGATGAAGCCCCCGGGGATGGCGAAGGCGTTGACGTCGTCACTCTCGAGGATTTTGAAGGAGTAATCGCGGGGTTCGCCGCCATCCGCGCGGACGATCTCGCTGCCGACGCGCTCAACCCACCCGGAGAGGGCCGGGTCTCGGACGACCCCCACTTCCTCCTCGAGTTGCTCGGCAACGGGTCTCCCCAGGCCCCGCTCGAAGGTGGAGCCGGCATCGACCGGGCCAGCAGCCCCTAGCACGAGGAGAGCGAGCAGGAGGGCCGGCACTCGCCTCGGCAGGCGGGCCCAGGGGGGAATCTTCGAAGACGACATGCAAGTCCTTCCCCGGCGACCGCGGCACGCTTGTGGGCCGGCGGATACGGCGGCGTTCTCCTTCGATGGGGATCGCGCGGCGTGTGCCTCGTGCCGCCAGTCCCTCTGGTTCGTAGGGGGATGACGGGCGAGCACATAGCCGGCCAGATCCCCGGCGCGCGACCTGCCAGGTGCCCGGCGAGCAGGCGATCCATCGCCTGCCTGGGAGGGGCACTGCTCCATCTGAGGCGATTATAGCACGCCCTTTCGCGAGAAGTCAACGCGGCGCAAGGCGTGCCCAGGGTCATTTCATTCAGAGGAAAAGTGGGTATAAGCGCTTGGTGACCCCGCGAGTCCGTGCT
>DUUU01000528.1 GCA_012841485.1 Armatimonadota bacterium | reverse complement strand
CGAACGCCTTGCCACCGCGCCAGTAGTAGAAGAGGCTACTCGCTCCCGTGGGCGCCGAGCACTTCGCCCACCAGCGCGCGGTGATCCGCGTGCCAGGCGGCACCGTGAAAGGCTGCGAATAGTAGTAGCCGCCCCGGTCGATGCGCGCCGAGGCGTTCCCGGTGTGCTTTACCTCCGTATCGATGACGTGGTTCTCCACGAAACCGGGCACGCTACGCGGGCGCCAGCCGGCCATGCCCTTTTCGAAACCGCCATTGGCGAGGCGCAACGCCTGGCGCCTCGGCACGAGGACGCTGGTGATCGTCGCAGCCGCCGTCCGGCCGGTCGTCGCGGCGAGATAGGGGCCGTATCGCTCCGC
Source organism: Armatimonadota bacterium (assembly GCA_012841485.1). The sequence continues at coordinate 1,739 of DUUU01000528.1, read as the reverse complement.
GCCCGGGTAGGATGCGGTGGTATAACGGATGCCCGCGGGCGAGAAAACGTGCGTCTGAAGCACGTTCTGCGCGCCGATGGCATCCACCCCGTCACCGTTGATCTGGAACTCGCCCCCGGTTGCCAGATGGAGCAGGAAGGAGAAGGCGTGTGGCTTGGGTGCGGCGAGCGTGTCGCGAATGAAGAAGAGCCGCGGCTTCACGAAGACGACCTGTCGGTCGAAACGGTCGAGCACGCGCTCCTTATCGCTGTTGTAGGCCTCGGCCGCCTCGCCCTGGACGTAGTCGAAGGCGTTGCTGGTGAAAAACTCGGCAATGCGCGCCTTGTTGAGGCGGACCTGGTCGCGCCCGAGGGTGGAGACCGCCTGGCTCTTCAGGTACTCCGCGTCGAGGTCGAGGAGGATGCTGTTGTGGCCCAGGGTACCGCTGGTGTAGCGGCGCTCGGGCGGGTTGAAATAGCTGCGGTAGCCCGGATCCCAGGCAATCCACTCGCCGGCGTAGTTGATCATGAAGCTGTTGTGGTCGAAGTGGTTATGCCCGACGACGGCCTCGGGCGGCCCGCACTTGAAGCCCAAGAAGGCGGAGCCGGAGTTGTAGCCGTCGCGGAGGATGGCATAGCCGACATCCACGAAGCACCCCGAGGGGTTATACGACGGCTGCTTCGGCTTCAGCTTCGCGGGATCCAGTGCCAGAAAAAGCCGGATGCTCTCCGGGCGAAGGTAGTTCGCCTTCTCGCAATACCACGCCGCGTCGGTGTCGCCACGCAGGGCGAGCGTGAGCATCAGCCGGGCGAAGCCGGCGCCCGGGCCGCCATCGCCAAAACAAGGCTGCTGGTGGTTGTTGGTGTTCAGCAGGGTGACGCAATAGCGCGGCAGCGTCTTCAGGTAAGGGTGCTCGGTGAGCGTGGTGGGGATCCCGGCCGTCGTCAGTGCCCAGATCATGTCGGCGATGTTGTCCGCCGCGTAGGTCCCATACATCGGACCTTCCATGGCGCCGCCATCCTTCCCCTGGGCGTCGAAATTGAGCTGGATCCGGGCGATGGCGTGGTCGATCCACCCTCGAGCGCGCTCCTCTTCATCCAGGAGGGCAATCGCTCCGATGCAGAGACCCGTCGCGATCACAGCGGTAAAGTTGTGGTAAGGCGACACGCTATCGATGTAACCATCAATGGGCGCCAGCGCCTTCTCTACGAGGGCGGTTCGCACGATGCGGCGCTCGTCCTCGGTGAGCGCATCGTAGCACCAATCGTAGAAGATGCCCACCCACGTCGCGGCATGACCCGTATCCAGGCACGGCTTGGCGCTGGCATAGCTGGGATCGGTCCAGATACCCGGCCAGGCGCACAGGCTCAAGACGATCTCCTTTGCCTTCTCCAGGTAGCGAGGCTCTTGGGTTACCACATAGGCGGCGGTGAAGTACTGGAGGCGCGTGGTGATCGAGTCGGCCCGCTCCTGAAACATGGCGGTCCAGATCGGGTAGTGGCGGCTGTCGTCGTGGCGCGGCGGCGGCTCCTTAGAGAAGGTGTACTCCCAGGGCATGCTGGGCGCGCCTTCCCGGCCCGGCACGTTCACCCGATAGCGATAGGGCCCGGCGTCTGCAAACCGATCCGCCTTCTCTTGGAGGGCCTTCCATGCGTCCGCGGGCACATAGCCCAGGGCGTTCTTCGCTTCATCACGCGCCATCGCCCGCAGGCGCGGCAGCTCTTCAGCGGTGATAAAGATTCGCGGATGCGCTGGTGCGG